>JACVJK010000036.1 GCA_015711955.1 Actinomycetota bacterium
GAACTTGCTCGGTCGCTTCCTGGGGAGTGGAGGTCGCCGAGGCGAGGTCGCCCACGGGGCTTGAGCTTTCCTCGGGTGCCGCCTGGGGAGCGACGGAGCTCCCGCAGCGGGGGCAGAAGCGGGCGTCGGGTTCGTCCACCTCTTCCCCGCAGGAGGGACAGCCGAGAAAACCTTTCCCCTGCGGAGGGACTGCCGTCCCGGGGGGCGTGGGGCCTGCTGTCCCTTCCTTCCCCCGCAACCCCTCTTCTTCAGGCGCGGCGACCGTGGTGGGAACTTGCTCGGTCGCTTCCTGGGGAGTGGAGGTCGCCGAGGCGAGGTCGCCCACGGGGCTTGAGCTTTCCTCGGGTGCCGCCTGGGGAGCGACGGAGCTCCCGCAGCGGGGGCAGAAGCGGGCGTCTGGTTCCAGGGTCGCGGCGCAAGAGGGACAAATCATGACGTCGGCGACCTTGTGACCGGCGGAAAATCCCGTTTCCACGGGAAGAGTACGGGGAAGTCCGCTCGGCCCGGAGATGGATGAGGGGGTGTCTGCCTCGGTTCCCTTCATCCGCGCCCCGCAGACGGTGCACAGATGGGAATCGGCAGGCAGGATAGTGCCGCATCCAGTACACCTGGTCAACTCCGCCAATCTTTTGTCCCCTCCAGGAGCGGCCGCCAAATGGCTTTCCCAGTACTGTATCCTCTTTTCGATCTCCTTCAAGGTCAGGAAGGCGGACTTCATCTCCTCGTCCTCGATGGCCCCGGTTTCCAGCGCCCTGTAAGCCAACTGACCGAGATAGAAAACGTACTCGTCCCACCTCCTCTTGAGAGCCCTCAAGTTCCTCTTGACCTCGCCTTTCCCCGCCATGGGACACCTCCTCGAAGGACATCCCTAAAACCGAAATCCCGATGACAGAATACTAACCCCTAAAGCGATGGGGCGCGATAGCGAGGGTCCCAAAGCCTTTCCGAACCTGAGTTTCCCAATCCTTCCCTTCAGGCAGAAAGGACAGAGTCTCCGATCCCCTCTCCTCCCCCCGGCCATCCAGTATCGAGGGCGGCGTTTTCGAGCGCCTTATGAGCCTCCATCTTCATCTCCGCCTTTGGTGCAAAAAAAATCTGGGTGGTCAAAGGCGCGCGATCTCGATTAGTCCACCGTAAGATATGACTTTGGGTTGCGAAACTGAACGAAGAACGCCGCTTATCGATTTTTGTGAACGACATCAAATAAAGGGCCAATAATAAAAAGTATGAACTGGAAAGTATAAATTGATTTTTTTCAAATCGCTGTATTAGGATATTAGAGCGGCTGTAAGGTTGGTGCCGAGTTCTCAATGAGAGGGGAGGTGTTGCCATGTCCTTGCAGGATAAGTGCATCATCACTGCGGCCTTGGCGGGGGCTGCGACCATGAAAAACCAGAATCCCGCTGTGCCCTACACGGTAGAGGAGTTCGTGGAGGAGGCTTATCGGTGTTACAACGCCGGAGCGGCCATCGTTCACATCCACGCCCGGGATCCCCAGACCGGACTTCCCACTTCCAGCATCGACATCCTTCGCGACATCGTGAAGGGTATCACCGAGAAATGCCCCATCATAATCAACCTCTCCACCGCCATTGGTGTCGGGGCTACCCCCGAGGAGCGCATCAACGTGGTCAAGCAGCTCAAACCGGAGATGGCCTCGCTCAACACCAACTCCATGAACTTCGCGCTGGGCAACTGGAAGGAGTACACCATCATCGGGGAAACGGTGTTCACCAACACCTTCCAGATGCTCGTCGACTACGCCAAGACCATGAAGGAGTGCGGCACCAAACCGGAGCTGGAGATTTACGACCTGGGCGGCCTTTACAACGTGCTTTTCGTCCGCCATCAGGGCATTTTCGTGGAGCCCATGCACTTCCAGTTCGTTTGGGGAGTGCTGGGAGGCTGCTGGTATGACATAGGGAACTTCAAGAGGTTCCTGGATCTCATTCCCGAGAACGCCACCTGGAGCACCTGCGGCGTGGGGCCGGCCCAGTTCCGGGGAGCCTTCCTGGCCGCCGCCGAGGGAGGCCACATTCGCGTGGGCTTGGAGGACAACATCTACGTCAAGAAGGGCGTCCTGGCCAAAGGCTCCTACGAGCAGGTGGAAAAGGCGGTCAAGATCGTGGAGCTCGCCGATCGGGAGCCGGCAACTCCCGATGAGGCCCGCCAGATCCTTGGGCTGAAGGGAGGGCCGGAGATCTGATATTGGGCCGGGCATGGAGGAAGTGAGAGAGAAGAGGCCGTGGTCCTCCTCCACGGCCTCTTCTCGAACACGGCAAACTCGCCAAGGGAGAGTTTTATGGAGGAATGGTTTCCAAGCCTGATGGGGACGTCTTGGACGGCATAAGGAGTGATGAAAGGGAGGGAGATACATGCTTGAGGTCGTAGCAGAAGGAAGCGGACCCCTGTTCATGGACCCAGACCCCGACAAGGCCAGGGAATTCTTCCGCAAGAAGAACCGGGCCATGGTGAGCAAGGTGATGAGCGTCCGGGAAGCGGTGGAGAAGTTCGTCCATGACGGTGACTACCTGGCCATCGGGGGTTTCGGCGCCAATCGCATTCCCACCGCGGTATGCCACGAGATCGTGAGGCAGCGCAAGAAGAACCTGATCTTCGCCGGGCACACCTCCACCCACGATTTCCAGATACTGGCAGCTGGCGAGGTGTTCGACCGCTGCGACATCGCCTACATCATAGGGCTGGAGGCGAGGGGACTCTCCCCCAACGCCCGCCGATACATGGAGAGCGGGAAGGTCCAGGTATGCGAATGGAGCAACTACGCCATGGCCCTGCGCCTGAAGGCGGCGGCCATGGGGGTCTCCTTCCTGCCCGGACGCAACCTCATGGGCACGGACACCTTCCGCAACAGCGCCGCCAAGGTGGTTCGCTGCCCCTTCACAGACAAACTGTTCGTGCTTTACCCGGCGCTCTGGCCCGACGTGGCGGCCATCCACGTGCACGAGGCAGACGTGTACGGGAACTGCCGTATCAAAGGCATCTCCGTGGCAGACCTGGAGCTGGCCCGGGCCGCCAAACGCCTCATCATCACCACCGAGAAATTGGTGCCCAACGAGGTGATACGTCAGGATCCCACCTCTACCGTCATACCCTACTTCCTGGTGGACGCGGTGTGCGAGGTGCCCTTCGGGAGCTATCCCGGGAACATGCCCTACGAGTACTTCTCCGACGAGGAGCATCTCAAGCAGTGGCTGACCGTGGAGAAGGATCCCGAGGAGTTCCGCCGGTTCCTGGACAAATACATCTACGGGGTAGACGACTTCAACCAGTATCTGGAACTTTGCGGGGGCATCGAGCGCATCATGCAGCTTAGGGCTCAGGAACACCTTATCCTCAACACCAACAGGGGGTGATAGGGATGGCGGAATACAACACCATGGAGATGATGATATGCGCCGCCGCACGCTACCTGGAGGACGGAGCGGCCGTTGCCGTGGGGACCGGCGCTCCCTGTGCCGCCGCCATGCTGGCCCAGAAGACCCACTCCCCTAACCTGGTGATCATCTTCGAGGCCGGGGGGGTGGCTCCCATACTGCCCACCATGCCCATTTCCGTTGGGGATTCCCGCACCTTCCACAAGGCCATCATGGCCAGCGGCATGTGCGATGTCATGGAGACCATGCAGCGGGGCATGGTGGACTACTGCTTCTTGGGCGGGGCCCAGATCGACATGTACGGAAACCTCAACTCCTCCGTCATCGGCGAGTGGTCCCGGCCCAAGGTCCGCTTCCCGGGCTCGGGTGGGGCGAACGACTTCGGCTCCTTCGCCTGGAGGATCATGGTGATAACGCCTCAGGACTCTCGGCGCTTCGTGGAGAGGGTGGACTTCATCACCACCCCCGGCTACCTGGACGGTCCCGGTGCAAGGGAGAAGGCGGGGTTGGCCCCCGGCACCGGACCTTACAAGGTGATCACCAACATGGCGGTGATGGGCTTCGACCCCGAGACCAAGAGGATGCGCATCGAGTCCGTCCACAAAGGCTACACGGTGAAAGACGTGCAGGACAACACCGGATTCGAGCTCTTGGTATCACCGGAACTGGAGGAGACCCCCGAGCCTACCGAGGAAGAACTGCGGGTCCTCCGCGAAGAGGTGGATCCTCATCGCTACATAATAGGAAGGTGAGGCGTCACTTGCCCCTGAAGGGGAGACCCGGGGCGGGCAGTGGGCCCGCCCCTTCTCCTTTTCTCCCCCTCGTCCCGTCTCATCACTAAAAAAGGCAGGTGAATTGGGAGCGGGGCGGACGAATGCCGCCTATTCCCCTACCATCAACGTCCTTGAGGTTTATGCATCCCCGAACACGGCATGGGTCATTGCATTCAAAGAAGGACATGCTTTAGCCTCGACTTAGAGAACTATTACTGGTTCGGAACAAAGCTCCTCTTTTCCCTCACGAGTCCACTAAGCCGAGGGCACCGGGAAAATCAGGGGGCGGGGATGAAGGAGAATCCACTTTTGCCCGAGATCCACAGGCTTTCCCATGGAGACCATGTGGCCTCCCTCTTCCGGGACATAGAGGAAAGGAAGGCGGTTTTGCTTCCTTTCCTCGTCTCCTCGCTGAGGATGGGGAAAAAGGCCTTTTTGCTTCACGGAGATAGCGAAATGCCTGCTAGGATCCGCGACCTCTTGCATGATCTGAATATAAAGGGGTCCCTGGCCGGCAATGCCCCGAAGAGGAAAAAGAACAAGGGAGTCAGTACCGGTCTGGTCGTGCAGTCCGCAAAGGAGTACTTCCTTTCGGATGGCATCCGCTGGACGAGATTTCTGGACTTCCTGGAAAGGCAAGCGTTAACGGCCTTCGAGGAAGGTTTTGACGGGATCGCGGTGGCCTGTGACATGGGATGCCTTTCACGGATTGGGGGCCGCAGCGCCGTCGCATCTTTCGAGAGGCGATATGACGCCGTTCTCTCGGGCCTTCCGGTGACATCCCTCTGCGAGTACGATCTCGCCATATGGGGCCCCGACACGCTCATCGAGCTCATGGACTCCCACCCCATCCTCGCCCTGGAGGGCAACCTCTACGAGAACATCTTTTACGAAGGTCCGCGGGAACGGGCCGACGAGGGCGAAAGCCTCGAGATCTTGAACAGGAGGCTGGCCCGCATCAGGGAAAGAAGGGACTTGGAGATAGACAGGGACAGGGCGCGGATCCTGGCCGAGGCCATAGTCCGCACCATCAGGGAATCCCTTCTGGTCCTGGATGAGGACCTCAAGGTGGTCAGCGCCAACCCCGCCTTCGAGTCGACCTTCTCCCTGGGACTGGAAGAGGTCCGGGGAAAGAAACTCGAGGATCTCGGCTCCTGGGCGGTCGGTCTTCCTGGGCTTCTAAAGCACCTTGCCGGCTTGGTACCTGAAAGGGCTTCTCTTGAAGACACGGAGCTCGAGATAGCCCTTCCCGGACTAGGAAAGCGCTTCATGAGAATGAGCGCCAGGAGGGTGGTGGATGAGGAGAGGTTTCCGGCCCTCTTACTGGTGGCTCTGCAGGACGTCACCGAACAGCTCAGGCATCGGGAGATCATAGAGTCCCTCAACCGGACCTTTCTCGGGCTGGGCTCTGATTACCTGGAGAACATGGACGTCATAACCAACTCTTGCCGTAGCATACTGAAAAGCGATATGGCCCTGTACTTGAGATTTGAGGCTGACCGGTTGATCGCCCTGGGAACCGGAAGAGACGAAGGGGGCGTAATGGTCCTCCCCAAAAATTCTCCTCTCATAGGACTCGAAGAGGTTATGAGAGGTCACGGTTCCACCATAACCGTCCGGGATATAACCCGAGGCCCCGTCGCCTGGCGCGAGGATCCGTGGGTGAGCGGCCACGGTTTTTCCTCTTATATTGGGCATCCCGTGGTGTTGGAGGGGGCTATAGTGGGCTTGCTGTCCTGTTATTTCATCAATGAAAGGGTTTTCACGCCTGAAGAGGAACACGTGATGGGCATCTTGGCCCGGGCCCTGGCCATAGAAGAGGAACGTTATCGAAAGGAGAGATCCCTCAAGGACTTCGTGGACATAGCATCCCATGAGCTCAGGCACCCCCTGACCCTCATCAAGGGATACGCCGCCACCCTTATGCACCTGATTCCAAAGGCAGAAAGCGGGGTCATCGGAGAGGTGTTGAGAGCCGTGGAGCTCGGCGCCGACCGAATGAACGAACTCGTGAAGAAGCTGCTGGACCTATCCCGGATGGAGCGGGGAAGGTTCATCACCGCCAAAACTCCCTCCGATCTCTGCTCCCTCTTGAGGAGGGCGGTGGAGGAGGCGAGGATAGAGAGGGACAACGTCAGAATGAGGAAATGGGGCTTCATCCCGCTGGTGGACGCGGATCCGGAGGCCATCTACGAAGTGGCGGTGATACTCCTGGAGAACGCACTCAAGTTCTCCCCTCACGGGTCACCCGTGGACGTGGGGATAAAAGTGATCGGGCAGGAGGTCATGATCCACGTGGCCGACCGAGGTCCTGGGGTGCCTCCCCCGCTCAGAAGGAGGATCTTCGAAAAATTCGTTCAAGCCGACTCGGTGGACCATCATCACGCCCCCGGCATGGGCATCGGCCTCTACCTTGCCCGGGAGATAGTAGAGGCTCACGGTGGTAGGATATGGTGCGAGGGAAGAAAGGGCGGGGGGAGCGTTTTCCGTTTCACCCTCCCCTTAAAACAGGGGGATTCTTTCAAACGAACAAGCCCGTCACCTCTTAAAACCCCTGAGGAGACGGGCGAACGGGCATGAGGAACTCACGAAATCCCCTGAAATCCCCTGTCATCTTCCTCGAAAGTTCATGGGCACATTCCCCTCAACCACCTTTAACCCGGAGTGGGGGAAACCATTGCCCGACTAACTGGCCACATTGTTGAACCAACCCATCATCGAAAAGGACCTCAAAAAATTGACCCCTCACATATCGTGAGGGGGAATCCTTTAGGTGATTCGGTTCATGCGATGACATGCCTCAAGCCCACAGGGTCGGTTCCATCATTCTCTTGGGGATCCGTTCCCCAGCACCACCAGGGCGTCCACCGCCACCGGCTCGGCGCCGGCAATGATCAGAGGATTGATGTCGATCTCCTTCACCTGATCGTATTTCATCCCAATCTCTCCCACAGCGATGAGGATATCGGCCAACTTTTCCCGGTTCACCGCGGGCTTTCCGCGGAAAGGTCCCAAGATGTCTTTGGCTCTAATCTCCTCCATCATCTGAAGGGCGTCGTACCTCTCCAAGGGAGCGACTCGAAAGGAGGTGTCCTTGAGGACCTCGGTGAAGATGCCCCCCAGCCCGAACATGACGCAGGGACCGAACTGGGGATCCCTGACCAAACCCACTACCAGCTCCCTTTCACCCTTAATCATCTCCTGTACCAGAACGCCCTCGTAAGGGTCGTCCCCCAGGTTCTCGACGATGATGCGGTAAGCCCTCCTCACCTCGTCGGCGTCGTCCAGGCCCACCTGCACCAAGTTGCGCTCGGTCTTGTGGCTTATATCGGGGCCGCAGGCCTTAAGGACCACGGGATAACCCATTCTCTCAGCTGCCTCCACCGCCTCGTCCTCTCCCAAGACCAATTCCTCCCGGGTCACCGGGATACCGTGCTCTCTCAAAAACAACTTGGACTGGTGTTCGGAAAGCGCTCTCTGTCCCTTGGCCAGGGCTTCTTCGATGATTCCCATCTTCTCCTCCGTTGTCCTTCATCCTCCTTCCTTGCCCTGAAATATTACTTCATCAACCCAAGAGGGGCAAACCGCCTTCCACGACCGCATACAGGACTTAATTCTGCCAAGGAAAATAAGGAACCCGAATCGCTTCATGGAGTCACAGAGCTTTGACTGGCCCGCATCCCGAACAGAGGACGAGACTGGTTTTTCCATCCTGGCTCGCGGAACGCTCCCCTCGCTCCGTAGGCGATGCCCGGCATCAGAAAGGGCTCCTTTGGCCCAATGCCACCAACCTGGCAATCCATCGGACTCTGACCGCTGCCCCTTGAAGGATCGAGAGGAAAAGCTCCACGTCCCATCCGTCGAATACGCGCAGCAAGCGGAGCGCTGGGAAATAGAGCAGGAAATAGAGGCCGACGCCGGCCGGCAAGGACATCAAGCCGCGCAAGGGGAAAAGTATTGCCCCTACAGCGAGGGCGGAAAGGGCCACCCTCCAGCAGGCCAGGCTGCGCACGTTTAAGTTCATCTCCTTTTTGGAGAAAAAGAGAATGGCGGCCAAAAGGACCATCTCCGACACCAGGGCAGCCAGCGCTGCCCCCGGCGTTCCCATAATTCGCACCATTATAAGGCAAACTCCTACGTTAACCAGCGCCGCCAATCCCAAGGCCAGGAGGCTTCGGCGGTGGCGATAGTGGGCGTTAAGAAGGTCCGCCAAGGGAATGTAGACGAAACTGAAGACCGGTGAAGCGGCCATGATGGCCAGGGCGGGAGCGCCGGTCGAGTATTCGGCGCCATACAAAAGGACCATCACCTCCCGGGAATAGATGAGGAGGAGGATGCAGAAGGGCAGGCTGAGCACGGACAGGTATTTAACCACCCTTCTGATCAGCTGGCCGTGATCATCTCCCTTTTCCCTGGTCCTGGACAGGTAAGGAAACACGGCAGTCATCACGGTGGCAGGAATTAATGCCATACCCCATACCACCCTATAGGCCCCGCTGAAGACCCCTGCCTGCCCGTCACCCAGGAACAGAGAAAGGATGACCGTGTCCATATAACCGAAGAGGAAGGTGATGAGCCCCATGCCGGCAAAGGGCAGAGCCCCCGTAACCAGGGAACTCAGAAATTTGCGATCCCATCGCAGATGGGGCATGCCCACCTTCCTAACCAGCACCAGAAAATCGATAGTGGAGGCGACAGTGGAACCGCTGAACATGGCAAGGGCGACGCCGTGCAGCCCCCATCCGGAACACACTCCCGCCAATCCCAGCCCGAAAGTGAGGAAGACGTCGATCATGTCCACCATGGCCTGGTATTTCATCTCCTCCAGGGCCTGGAACACCGCGTCGAACAGCCGCCGTAGTCCGGTGGAAAGTACCAAGCTGACGCCGATGAGCAGCAGTGCCCAGGAGGAGTCGCCCTTCTTTCCTGCCCAATGGATGAAGATATAAAGCATCAACGACCCCAAGAGCCCGGTGGCCATGCGGAGCACAAGCAACCCTCCCAGGTATCGGGAAGCCTGATGGCGTCGGGGCGCCAACTCCCTCACCACCAGCTTAGAAAGGCCCATGTCCCCCAGGACCAGAAGTATGCTGGCCAGGGAAATTGCGAAGGAATAGCTGCCGAAGTCCTCGGCTCCCAGCCTCCGGGCGATGATCACCAGGAATATGGGGGTGAGGAGGGCCCGGAACACCCCACATCCGAAGATATATCCGATGTTCCGCAGTATTCTCCTTATGTCGCTCCTGTTCCCGTGGGTCATTCCTCGCTTCCGAACGCTGCCTCCCGACCCTACTCCTCATTTATCGAAAGCCGCATTTTAAACCATGAGGATGAAAAGGGGAAGCGATGGGGATATCCCTTGCCAGTTTCTGACCGCACGGTAGAGCGGCCATCGTTCGGCAAATATTTTTGAGCTCAATTCATCTATTTTTTACGGGAAGGCAGGCAGGTAGCCTTCCTAAAAGACCTCGGAGGCTAAAGGTCAGGGGTTCCGGGCTCGAGAGGGAAAACCGGTGCCTGGGGGCCCCCGAAAGGACGAAAAGATGCTCAAGGCTGCTCTCCGGTCATAGCCATCGGGCACCGAGGGGAAGGGTCCTAACCTTTCCCCCGGAGGTAAAAAGGAGTAGTCCACCCCCGATTCACGTCCCTCAAGGCTCCCATAGCCGACAGCAAACCCGCTCACCATCCCTGAAAACGACCGCCCGTACCCGACCCCTTTCCTTGACGATTCCCTCTGACTGGGCCCGCAGGGAGCGGAAATCTGCCGTTTCCAGGAACTCTCTCAATATCTCCAATCGCTGCCCCGCTTCCTCGTCCTCTTCCTCCCCCCTCAAGAGAGCCAGGGCCAATCTCTCATATTCCTTCCTGGCGGCCGTCTCCAAGCAGTGATCCTCGTCCGCCCAAAGGACGACGTGAAGCCGGGGGAGTACCACCCCTTCCCCTATCACCGCCGCCTCACCTCCGACCTTTACCTCTCATCCCCTCACGGGGGTAGCATCTCATACCATCAGGGGCTCTACCATCTCATCCCCTCGATAAAGCCGGACTCCCTTTTCGGAGATCCTCCTCAGGAACTCGCGGGGCTCGAAGCAGGCCTCGGGCGCGGTTACCCCCCGCGTTGTAACCTTGCCCCCACCCACAAGCTGAACGCCCACCGAGGCAGGGATACCGGTCAAGACGTCCATGTGGGCAGCGGCTCCATACACCAAATGGGTCCAACGCCCTCCGATCTTCCCGGTCACGTCCACCCGGCAAGCGGAACAGCTCTCAGGAGGTCTGCCCACGTTCTCCAGGTAAGGGAGCAGTCTGTTGAAGAACTTCCCCACCAATTCCACCTTGTAAGCGGTGTCAGTGAGTTTCAGGCGGACCAAGGCATTGCACAACTTCACCAGATAGCTCTCCACCAGTCCACCTTTCAGGGTTACCGTACGAGCGTTTATGTACCGGGGGATGGTTATGGGTTCCGGGTGGCCAGCGTGAAAGACGTCTATGGCCCCCACCGGTTCCGGGAACTGGACCCTCTCCAGGCCGCTTCCCGCCGGCACATAAGCCATGCGCCCGTCGACGTAGGTGGGTATCATGCCCGTCACGGCGTGTAGATATTGCAGTATCACCGCCTTTCCCGTGGTGTCCGAGGCGTGGCATCCCCAGGATATGGCGATCTCCTCCACCTCTTCCAGCTGGTCCGCTGCCAAGCGAACCAACACGTTGGTGACGCCAGGTGTCCATCCCACACCCGTTACCGCCACCACTCCGGCCTGGGCCGCCTGTTCGTCAAAGGATAGGGCTGCCTCGGCGGCGTCGTAGTCGTCACAAATGCTTACGTAATGGACTCCTGCCTCGATACAAGCCCGGATCATCCTCGCCTCGTACTCGTAGAATGGGCCTATCGCTCCCAATGCCACGTCGGATCCGCGCAGTACGTCCACCAGGGCGGCGTGGTCTTTGGCATCGACGTGAGCCGCCCTCACCTTCTCGCCCAACTCGGACGCCAGTCTTCTCGCTTCCTCCAGGTTGTAATCGGCGATGACCAGTTCCTCCACGTCGGGCGAAGCGGCCAAATCCCTCACCGCAGCGCGGCCCATGGCCCCGGCACCTCCAAGGGCAACCACCTTCATCCTTCATCCCTCCTCACGCTTTGCCAAACCAACCGAAAGACCTCTCCCCTATGGACCGTCAAGCGCACATCCCAAGGCCAGTCGCAAGGCCCCCTCCAGGTCGAAACCCTCGTTCTCCAACCACTCGAGCTCCAGACCCTCGGCAATTCCCAAGGCGCTTGCCTCGCCGCGCTCCCCGAATCCAGTTCCTGACCGGACCAGAGAAATCTGCCTCACCGCTAAACCGGCATGTCCCTGGCCAATGCGGTAAAGAGGCTTCCCAAGGCCAGTCGCAAGGCCCCCTCCAGGTCGAAACCCTCGTTCTCCAACCACTCGAGCTCCAGACCCTCGGCAATTCCCAACACGATCAACGCCAATTGTTCTGGATTGGGATACCGTATCTCTCCACTATCTATCCCTTTTCTCAAAAGGCGCGCGAGGGAATCCCTTATGTCCCGATAATATCTGGCCACTTTGTTGACGTACTCAGGCTTGAAGATGTAGTGTCGGTCGGCCCTGAACTTCCAAAGCAACCGACAGTGATCCCTCTTCTGCTCATAAAGCAAGGCCGCGCGTTCGACGAGGGAACGAAAGCTCTGTAGAAAAGGCATATCCGCTTCCACGTACGATTTGATCAAGTGGAGGAAGTCGGTGAGCATCTCTTCCACCAAGGAGAAGGCCAAGTCTTCCTTGGAACCCCAATACCAGTAAATCGTTCCTTTGCCCAGCCCCGCTTCCTCGGCGATCTCCTGGATAGTGGTGTCGTGAAATCCCTTCTCCGAGAAGAGGCGAAGGGCAGCATTTTTGATCTGCCTTTCCCTTTCGTCCTTACGAGGATTGACTCGTTTTCCCATTGCCTTTAATCGACCGACCATTCGGTCTATTATATAAGACGAAATCCCCTCTCCCGTCAATGGAACCCAAGCGGTCGTCTTACTTTTTTAACGCCTCCCAGGCTTCCTCGTCACCCGCTCGTTAGGGCCTGTACCATGATGATGAAGCCCGAGAGCATCATCAGGCTGGAAGAAAGTATCCTCACCCTGCGGGAATCGAGCCTGCGGGCCATGAACCTGGCCCCCAGCTGAGAACCGAATAAGGCTCCGGCCGCCACCAACAGGAGCACTGAGGGCGACACGTCCATAGCGAAAGAGTGTACCGTGAATGCCACCGCACACCCGGCGGCCACGATGAGAGGGGTGGTCCCTGCTGCCTTTCGGGGATCCATTCCCAAAAGCACCAGGACCGCCATGGTGAACGGCCCCCCATCCCGAGCCACGAAACCTATCATGAAACCTATCCCCAGCCCCACCGCCACGGCAGTTACCAGCTCCCTTTTCCTGCCCACATCTCGAAGAAGGCCTCTTCCCCTCAATACCAGAGCACCCACCACGATGTTGGTGAGGGCGAAGAAAAACATCAAGAACCGGGAGGTCGCGGGCCTGGCCAAAACGGCGCCCGCGGGGCTTCCCACGAGCACGGCCAGGGCGAAGGGTGTGGCGGTGGAAATTTTAACCAGTCCCTTTCGGAGGTAGAACAGACCGGCAGACAGACAGGTCACCGCCGAGGCCAAAAGCGCCAATGGGATGGCGGTGGACTTGAAGTCCATCCCCAACCAGAAAAGGAGGGGGACCAGGATCTGAGATCCACCGGCTCCCATCATGGAAAAGAGCGTAGAAACCGAGAAGGTGGCCAAAAAAGCTACAAAAGCCTCCATGCCTACAGCTTTTCAACCTCCTCCCTCAGCGAGCTCTCTTCTCAGCTGCTTGGCCCCTGCCAGCAGGATGTTCCTGACGATGAGGCTCCTCTCCCCCCTCGCCATCTCCTCCAGTATCTTTACCTTCAACTCCTTGGATTCCCTGAGCAACCTTCCTCTCCCCTGGATGATCAGATCCAAGAGCGCCAAAGCCAGGCGCGGGTTTGCCCCTTCAGACAAACGGCGAGCCCTTTCCAAGACCTCAGCCTCATCTCTCACCAGGTGAAGCAGTTCCCGGGACACATCCACCGAAGGAGGAGGGAAGAGATGGGAGGGATTGCCGTCGTACCAACCGTGATACTCTCGCAAAATGCCTTGGACAACGAAATAAGGGTGGCCATAAATCGGAGCGAGATAATCGCTTTCCTTGAACTCTTCAGGCCAATCGAAAGACCTCAAGATCTCCTCTTGCCACATGCCCTCGTTGAGCATGTCCACCACCTGCTGGTCCAGATGCTTAAGGGCCCTCGCCACCATCGTACATGCCTCCCTCACCTCCTTCTTTCCCGCGATGGGCGCTCCGTGCCCCAGCAGGAGGAAGCGAGGCGAAAGCTCCGCCACCTGCTCCAAGGTCTCCGCCCACTCCCGCGCGTACCTCTGCACCTTGAAGGGATTGCCCACGTTGGGACAGGACCACACGAAGAAGTCGGAGACACAGGCCGCCTCCAACTCGGGGATCCAGAGCCAAAGGTGGTCGTCGGTCTCCCCCCTACCGTGCCGCAGTTCCAGGGTGAGTCCCCCCAGGCGCATGACATCTGCCTTTCCCACTAAACGGTCGGGGTAGATGTATTCCCAAGGGAAAGCGGGGATTCCCTCGGGGATATCGAACTGGATGCGGTTTATGCGCTCATGGTAGGGTAGCAAACGCCGATACCGGTCGAAGCGTCGGGGGAGATCCTCGTGGGCCACGATTACAGGGCGAGGGTGTCCTCTCTCCTCCGCGTCCCGCAGCAGGAAAGGGGTCCCGAAGGCGTGGTCGGCGTGCCCGTGTCCGTAGATTATGTGACGCACCGGTCGATCCGTGACAACGCGCAGCGCCTCCACAATGCGAGGGCCGTGGAAAGGAAGGCCGACATCGAACAGGACCACTCCCTCCTCCGACTCAAGGATGCACACGTTGGACCACATGCGCAGCATGTGAAGGCCCTCCGTAAGGTGGTGGAGTTCCCAATCTTCGGCGAAAATGGGCTTGCTTCCCAGCGAGGTATCCTCTCCCATTGCCTTCCCCCAGCACATCATCCATTAAATACCTTCTTTACTCGATCGCCCATATCCTTCTATCGCCACGTCCTCCATCCCTTCCCCACACACGCTCAGTACACAAGCCGCACAGGTCAGCCTTCATGTCGCACGGCTCAGCCTTTGGGCACGTACCCGATATGATTAAGCAAACTTGTAGGCTTTTAAAAAGACTCTCCACAGTCGAGGCAGCCATCGCAGGAGAAAACCGCTCGAGAGCGGGAAGGGGCGAACCTCCCGGGAGCACGGCCCACCGCTCCTTGAGGAAAAAGGGCGGGTTACCTCGTAAAGCAGGAGACATCATCGTGATAGGGTGCTGGAAAGGGCTGGGGGCGCGGTACCCGCTGGTCGCTGTTGAAATTTCTCCCGTCGCAACCTACCAATCTTTGTAGTCCATGCCATCCCGCCTTTAGCCGGTGGTGATACGATGTTTCCCGAAATACCAGACCAGAGGCGGTTGTCCTCAGTCCTTGGAGGGATCGGGATCCCGTGATGCCCGCGACGGCATATCTCGAGTACCATGGGACCAGAGCCGGTCGCAGAAAGCCCCGTGTGAAGATGCGTTCAAAGCAGCAAGCCATATCTTCTCAAAGCGGGATCCCCGCACAAAAGGACGGCTCAAAAGGGGTCGAGGTCCCGCGCAAACGTTGGGCGGACGGAAGAGAGGCTGATGGCGCCTTCAAAGATGGTTGGCAAAGTCATATTGGTGCAAGCCTTCCATCGAGCAGGTCAGGATCGCGTGAGATACCTCCAGGGTCACAACAACTCGTTTGCCGAAGGCTGCAGAATTACAACGCCTTGCGGGACGAAGGGACGCAGTCCATCGTGATCATAGACCGTATGGGAACGAGAGGGAGCGAGGAGGTACGAAATGGCTCGCTTGGCCTCCAGAAGTCTCGAACTCATGATCGCCACCTGGAAAGGCTTTTCCCAACGTAGGGGCTCCCAAGCGGCGGCCGCCATCTCTTACTGGGCATTTCTTTCCCTTTTCTCCCTTCTGGTGCTCTCTGCCGGGATGGCGGGGCTGCTCTTTCGAGGACGACCAGAAATCCCGGCCAATCTCCTTGAATACGTGCAAAGCCGCCTTCCTGCGTTGTCCGCAGTTACGGAGGAAGCCCTTCGCGTCACCATCGACAAAGGTGGTATATTGGGGCTTTTTGGGCTATTGGGCTTATTGCTCACCGGCACCAAGGTGGCGGACTCCCTTCAGATATGGGTGAACCTGATCTGGGAGGGCCGTCAGTATGGCTGGTTGAGAACCAAGGTGAAATCCCTCGCCATCCTCGGGGTGTTGGGAGCGGCTTTCCTTGCGGGAGCCCTCGCCCACTTCCTCGTTTCATCTTTTGCCCCTGACGACCAACTCCTCTCGACACTTTTCAGGCTACTGTCCTTCTTTGCCGCCATCGGCATCCAATCCCTCGGCCTGGCCTTCCTTTTCGTTTTCGCTCCCGAGTCCAGGGCCCGCTTTCGAGAGGTGTTCCCGGGCGCCTTTTTCTCGGCGTTGTTGGTGAACCCGCTCCAGCTCCTCCTGGCCTGGTATTATTCGCGCATGGGCAACCTGTCCACCCTGTACGGGCCCTTGGCGGGAGCGATCTTGATCCTTCTTTCCTTTTACTATGGGGCTATCATCGTGCTGCTGGGCGTTGAGTTGAACCAAGCCACGCGCTCCCTCAGACAGAAGACTCCCGCCGAGCTTCACGAAGCAGAACAGACATGAGGGATCACCCCCCATGACGCCTGAGGGTTTGGCCCTTTGCAAAGGCTCAGGCGGTTTCCTCAACCTCTTCCGTCAGAGCCCCCAAAAGGGCTTCGGCTATGATTTCGGCCCCTCTGGGATTGGGGTGGATGCCGTCCAAGGTCAGGAGAAGGCCCCGCCTTTCGCTCAACCGGAAGGCGCCCTCCGGGGTGAGGGAGCGCAAGGGGTCCAGGAAAAAACCGGAGAACTCATCCATGAGATAGGGACTCGCTTCGCCATCTTCCCCCAATATCTCCTCTTGGATCCGGTCAATCCTGATAACCTTGAGGCCGAGTTCGCCGGCAGTCTTCTCCAAAACGCGGTTATAGTGCCTTCTCCTCTCGTTCAAAGGGGTTCCGAGGTCCTCCCCCAGACAGGGTATGGATAGGACAACGGTGCTTATAGGTTGGGACAAGGCCGGCTCCACCGCCTTCCGGAAAGTCCTTTCAAACTCCTCCTCGTTAAAGGCTGGGAGGTTGCCGCCGCGGCGCAGGGCCATCGCCAGCAGGCGCCACCTCCCTCCCCTCTCCTCCAGGTGAGGGATGAGGAGATCGTTGCCCCCGCCCTGGAAAACCACCAGGTGGGGAGAGTAAAGAGGCAAAGCGCGGGCCAGAGCCTCTCCCAACCTCCTCATCGTCTTCCCCGGCAGCGCCACCACCCTCGTCCAAAAAACGGGAAGCCTCTTCGCCACCAAACTCGGGTAGCAGAGGTGGGGCGGCCCACCCGCCAAGCTGTCCCCCACGATCAACAGTCTTCGCATAAGCATCACCCTGGCCATGATAAGTCCTGGCGGGTATGGAATAAAGCGGTCGAGGCAGTGCCAGCTCATATGAGAATTTCAATCTTGGCAGGAAACACCACATCGGTTCTGGTTTGCACGGGAAGAGTCGGTGTCTACCCAGGGAGGGGAACGGCTTTTTTCCTGAGGTCTCAATCGACGGGAGAGGCTCGAGCATGATCTGGATCAGATAAAGAGCCTCGAGCACTGCCTCCCGTGGATTTAAGATGGTGTGATTTGGGCTACAATGAGGATGAGGAAGCGATGAAGGACCGTCATAGATTGGTCACTTAAACGGTCTGGAGCTAATAGTGAAACCGGCCTCAATCAAGAGGCCGGTTTCGCTATTTCGACCCACGTCGGTTGAAGGGGGGTGAAAGTGAACTCGTAAGCGCTTCACGGGTTAATGGCCATCACCTCGTGGTGGACACATGATGCTTGGAGGCGAGAGCGCTCGTGAAGGTCAAAAAGAGGTCTCGTAAATCGGCTGCGTATGGACCGTGATGCATTCAGGAAGCTTTACCTCGCGTGCGCGCTGGTGGCCCACAAGTGTCAGAACCCAAAAGCCCGAGTCTCTCTTGGAGAGCCAGCAAAGACCTGGGAAGGGGATTATCGATGGCCTTGCGGGATGAGGATTTCCAATTAGGCAGATCGCATGAGAAGAAAGGGTGAGGTCAATGAAAGAAAGAGTAAAGAAAAACGATGCAGGGGGTGGAAGGCGAAAAGCTTGGGTGCCGTGGATACTCATGGCGGTCCTGACCGCTTTCATTCTGGGTTCCACCCTCTTTCCCTCGGCGGCCTTTTCGGAGAACGGCAACCCGCCCACCAGGGGCGAACAAGCGGAAGGGAACCTGAACGGGACGGGAACCCAAGGATCGGAAAAGGAACCGCCCACGGCACCGTCCTCGGAGAACCCCGAAGAGAGGGCGATGGGAGCGGAGGTCGAGGGACAGCTCGCAAACGGCAACGAAGATGATGACTGGGATAGCTATGGAGGGGAAGCCTCGGGGGACGCTAATGCACCAGAACTCTTCGTTCCCGCCGGTTCCGCTTTGACCCAAACCACGCCTTGGAAGGTGACCTCCCTGGACATCTCGAAGGACGTGGACGCGGTCTATCCCACAGGATATTCCGTGACCCTGGACAAAACGGCCCAACCCACCTCGGTGGCCATGGAGGTGGGAGAGAAAGCCCAGGTGGAATTCACCATAACGGTGGGCATCCAGGGCAGTCCCAACACCTACTACATCGAGGGTAACATCTTCGTCGAGAACACCGGGGAATGGCCGGCGGACGTGACGGCGGTGCAGGACACCGTGTGGTACAAGGCGGGCGGACCCGACTGGCTCCCCGCCACCTCCTCCATAACCACCACGGTACCCATCGGTCAGGCCGCCATACCCACCGGAGGCCCTCACACCTATTCCTACTCGGGGACCTTCACCCTGCCGGTGCCCTTGAGCCAAGTGACCTCCCTCTCCAACCTCATCGAGATCACCATCTCCAACAAGCCGGACCCGCCGCCTCCGGGGATGAAGAACCACACCTTCCATTACCGGGAGGATTTCGCAAAGCCCTCCGCAGTCGCCCCTAAACCATTACTGGAAGACCAGGAGAGCATCATCCCCGAAACGGGTCTCGTCTACCAGATCATCTCCACCACCATCAACGGGGCCCCCGCCGCCGACCCTGATGGTCCCTGGGAGCTCGACCCATCGGGAGCCCCCTACACCGTGGTCATCACCAAGGAACTCACCGCCACCGCCATCGGCACCTACACCCTGTCCAACAGGGCCTGGGTAGGACAGCAGGAGGACACCGCCACGGTGGAGATCACGGTGATCGGTGGACAGGAGCCCGAATGCGGAGGCCTGGAAGGGTACAAATACGAGGACTCCAACAGGAACGGGGAACTGGATGAGGGGGACTCACCCTGGGAAGGGGTCACCATCCAGCTATGGCCCGGCTCAGACGGCGTGGTCGCCCTCGACGGGAACGGACCCTTGGCCCAAACCACCACCGACGAGGAGGGTCACTTCTCCTTCCCCTGCCTCATGCCCGGAACGTACCTGGTCATAGAGGTCGTGCCCTCCGGATCCGAGTCGGTGGGGCCGCCCTTCCGTCTGGTCTCGGTGACTGGGGGCCAGACCACGCTGGTGGAACCACCTTTCCTGAACCAGTGGATTCCTTTCGAAAAGGGCGCCATCGCCGGCTGGAAGTACCGGGATGACGACGCCGACGGATACGTGGACGAAGGGGAGACGGGTCTGGGAGAAGTCACCATCAAACTCTTCCGCTTAGTGAGCGAGGAGCCGGTGAACGCTGATTACTATGGCCTCGTGGGAAGCTGGGTGATGGTGGGGGAGGTCGTCACAGGCGAGGACGGGAGTTTCTCCTTCCCTGACCTCGACCCCGGGATCTACTTCCTGGAGGAGGAAGTGCCGGAGGGCTTCTTCCCCACCTCTTCACCGGGCATCACGGCCGTCTTGGAGGGAGACGAGACCATCCATGCGGTGTTCCTCAATGCCCCCATGTCCCGACTCTCCGGGGTCAAGGTGGAGTACCCCAACGACGAGCCGGTGGAGGGAGTGGAGTTCACCCTGACCAGACCAGGCGATGAGGACGGCGAGACGCTCACGGCAGTGAGCTGGGAGTTGACCAGGGTGAGCGGACCCGACGGTAGCTTCGACTTCGGATGGCTCATGCCAGGAGCTTACCAACTGCGGGAGACCGTCCCCCAGGGGTGGGAACCGCTCACCGACCCGGAGGTGGAGGTGGAGCTGGGCCCCGGCGAGGCACTACACATCGTCTTCGTGAACCACAGGATACCGAAGAAACCCGACCTCCACGGCTTCAAGTGGTTGGACGCCAACGGGGACGGCATCAAACAGCCGGGCGAGGCCCCGCTGCAAGGAGTGGTGATCGACCTCCTAGGGCCCGATGGACTGAACCTTCAGACGGTGACCGATGAGAACGGTCTCTACCTATTCGAGGGACTGGAGCCGGGCGGATACAAAGTATCGGAGGCCGTCCCAGCGGGATACTACCCCACCTCTCCCCCCGAGGTCCAAGTGGCGTTGGAGGAGGGAGAGAGCGAGAGGGTGGACTTCCTGAACGCTCCTTATGCCGACGTCTGGGGCGTCAAGTGGGATGACCTGGACGGAAACGGCTCCCCGGATGCGGGAGAGGGGGTCATCCAGGGCGTGACCATACGCTTGACCGACTCGACGGGGGCGATCGTGGGCACCGCCAGCACCCTGGCGGACGGCTCCTATTCCTTCCCGGAACTTATGGCGGGGATTTACACCGTGGAGGAGATAGTGCCCTACGGATACGAGAACACCGCCCCTGCCTCCAGAAAGGTGGAGCTCCTTCCGGGCGAGAAGGAGCGGGTGGACTTCTTCAACCGGGTACCGGTGGCCGGGGAGATCGTGCCCACGCCCAGCCCCACGCCTCCGCCGGTGATCCCGGTTCCACAGGTGGCCGGCCAAACATTGCCTGTCACGGGCATGGAGTTGGCCTTGCTCCTCATGGGCGCAGGCCTGATCGCCCTCATAGGCCTGGCCGCCATCCTTTTGGGCGCGAGGAAGGCGGGCCTTTAACCCATGCGGTAGGCAACGGGGCACAAGTAAAGCCGTTTGCCTAGCTGACCAGTGCCTGGCGAAGTAAAGTTAGGAGGAGGGCGCAGCCTTCCTCCTTCCCCCTTTCTCACCTTGAAAGATCAGCCCAAGAGATGACGGGCGATGACCACCCTCTGGATCTGGTTGGTGCCCTCGTAGATCTGGGTGATCTTGGCGTCCCTCATCATCCTCTCCAGGGGGTAGTCGGTCATGTACCCATAGCCACCCAGGATCTGGACGGCATCCACGGTCACCCGCATGGCCACGTCGCTGGCGAAGCACTTGGCCATGGCAGAGACCGCCGAGGCCTCCCTACCGGCCCTCTCCACCAGGTTGGCGGCGTAATAGACCAGCTGCCGGGCTGCCTCGATCTGCATGGCCATGTCAGCGATCATGAACTGGATCCCCTGCAGACGGGCGATGGGAGCGCCGAACTGCACCCTCTCCTTGGCGTAGGCCACCGCGTAGTCCAGGGCCCCTTGAGCTATGCCCACCGCCTGGGCCCCGATGGTGGGCCGGGTACGGTCCAGGGTCATCATGGCGATCTTGAACCCCTCGCCCTCCTTGCCCAGCAGGTTCTCCGCGGGTACCTCCATGTCGGTGAAGATGAGCTCGGTGGTCTGAGAACCCCGAATGCCCATCTTGCTCTCCTTCTTGCCCACCTCGAAGCCGGGGTAATCCTTCTCCACGATGAAGGCGGAAATGCCCTTGACCCCAGCGCTCTCGTCGGTCTTGGCGAAGATAGTGTATATGTCCGCGATGCCCCCGTTGGTGATGAAACACTTCTGGCCGTTGATCACGTATACGTCTCCTTTCCTCACCGCCCGGGTGGTCATGGCCGCCGCGTCGGAACCGGCGCCGGGTTCGGTGAGTCCGAAGGCGCACTGCTTCTCGCCCCGGGCCAAGGGGGGTATGTATTTCTTGAGCTGCTCGTCGTTGCCGGCCAGGAGGATGGGAGTGGATCCGAGCTTGTTGACCCCCAAGATCAGGCTGGTGCTGGTGCATACCTTGGCCAGCTCCTCGATGGCTATGCAGATGCTCATCAGGTCGGCCCCCGAGCCCCCCAACTCCTCGGGGTAAGGCAGGGAAAGCAAGTCGTTCTCCTTCAGCAGCTCGAACATGTCCCACGGATACTCGCCCTTGGCGTCGATCTCCGCCGCCCTGGGCTCCACCTTCTCCTTGGCCAGCTGCCTCACCGTCTGCTGGAGCATCTTCTGTTCCTCGGTCAGTTCGTACATAGCGACCTCCTTCTTCCCGACGTCCTCTTACCGGCGTCGTCCCGAGGATCCCCCGACACGGCTTTCCGCCGCGATGATAGCCGCGAGGATGATATCATATCAACCCACTCTTATTATCATCCCGTCCCCCTGTCCGCCACCACCGCAGATGCCGGCAGCCCCGTAGCCTCCGCCGCGACGGCGTAGTTCGTAGGCCATGGTGGTGACGATGCGAAGGCCGCTGGCACCTATGGGATGACCGATGGCGATGGCTCCTCCGTTGACGTTTACGTTCTCCATCTTCTCCGGGTCCAGCCCCAGGACTTGGCAGGAGCGCCAAACCACGCTGGCGAAGGCCTCGTTTATCTCCACTAACTTGAGGTCCTTGACCTCGAGACCCGCCTTCTTGAGGGCGTCCAGGATGGCCAGACCCGGATGGGGATGCAGGTCAGCGAACTCCCCTGCGCTCCAACCGTAGGACACCACGGTGGCGAGGGGCTCCAGGCCTAGTTCGCGCGCCTTGTCGGAGCTCATCAACACCGCAGCGCATGCCCCATCGTTGATCTGGGAGGCGTTGCCCGCCGTGATAAGGCCTTCATCGTCGAAGGCTGGCTTGAGTTTGGACAAGGCCTCCACGGAGGTGTCGGGCCGGATTCCCTCGTCCCGGTCGAAGACGATGGGTTCGCCCTTTTTCTGCGGGATCTCCACCGGCACCATCTCCTCCCGCAGCAGTCCTTTTTCCGTGGCCTCCGCCGCTCTCTGATGGCTGCGGGCCCCCACCAGGTCCATCTGCTCTCGGGTGATCCCGTACTTACGGGCCCAGATGTCGGAGCCCTTTCCCATGTGCACGTTCTCGAAGGCGTCCCAGAGTCCGTCGTGTATCATGCTGTCCACCAGCACTCCATGGCCCATGCGATAGCCCAGCCGTGCCTTGGGGACCAGGTAAGGGGCATTGGTCATGGACTCCTGCCCTCCCACCACCACGATCTCCGCTTGGCCCAACTTGATCATCTGGTCCGCCATCTCCAGGGCGCTCATGGAGGAGATGCAAACCTTGTTGACGTTGATGCACCATACCTCCTTGGGTATACCCGCCTTCACGGCGGCCTGCCGGGCGGTGATCTGACCCTGTCCCGCCAGAAGCACTTGCCCCACGATCACGCAGTCCACCGCGGTCGGGTCCAGAGCAGCCCTCCTCAGGGCCTCCTTTATGGCAATGCCTCCCAGGTCCTGAGCCGAGAAGTCCTTTAACATCCCCGCCATCCTGCCGAAGGGGGTCCTGGCCGAGCTCACAATCACCGTTTCTTTCATCTCTTACCTCCTTCTTCCGTCGTGTCGAGATCCTCAATCGAACCCCATATGACTCAATCGACGCCCAGATAAATATCACTCAATGCCGTTTCGCGGGACAAGGGTATCACCTCGGCATCTCTTCCACGGAGTAATAGGCAAGGGCCTTCGACGCTGGGGATCGCTCAAGGAAGTCCCAACTCCCGGGCGATCACCATCCTCTGGACCTCCGAGGTGCCTTCCCCTATCTCGAGCACCTTGGCGTCTCGGAAATACCTGGAAACCGGGTACTCGTCCATGTATCCATAGCCCCCGAAGATTTGCACCGCCTGGGTAGTGGTGCGCATGCACATCTCGGAGGCGAAGAGCTTGGCCATGGCCGCCTCCCGGGTATGAGGCCTTCCCGCATCCCGAAGGGCCGCCGCTCGGTAGGTGAAGTTGCGGGCCAGCTCGATCTCCGTGGCCATGTCCGCCAACTTGAACTGTATGGCCTGGAAGTGGGAGAGGGTCTTGCCGAACTGCACCCTCTCCTTGGCGTACCTCAGCGCCTCCTCGAAGGCCCCTTGGGCGGTGCCCACCGCCAGGGCGGCGATGGCTATCCTTCCCCCGTCCAGGCAATATAGGAACTGTCTGAAGCCTTCGCCCCTTTTGCCGATGAGGTGGGATTCCGGCACCCGGCAGTCGGAGAAGTTGAGCTCCCGGGTATCGGAAGCGTGCCATCCCATTTTCTTGTACTTGGGGCCTATTTGATAGCCGGGCGTACCGGTGGGCACGAATATGTTGGAGATCTCCTTCTTACCGTCCCTGCCGATACCGGTCACCGCGGTGATGGTCACGCCAGCGCTGATTTCGGTGCCGGCGTTGGTGATGAAACACTTGGTCCCGTTGATCACCCAGTGCCCGTCCACCAATTCCGCCCTGGTCTTGGTGTTCCTGGCGTCGGAGCCCGCCTCGGGCTCGGTCAATCCGAAGGCGGCCAACTTCTCTCCCCGAGCCAGGGGCACCAGCCATTCCCGCTTCTGCTCCTCGCTGCCGAAATAGTAAATGGGGCTGGAACCCAAGGATATGTGGGCCTCCAGGGTTATGGCGCAGGAGCCGTCGACACGGGCCACTTCTTCCACCGCTATCACGTAGGAGAGGTAATCCCCTCCTGACCCTCCGTACTCCTCGGGCCAGGGGATCCCCATGAGGCCCATCTGCCCCATCTTCCTCACGAGGTCGTAGGGAAATTCCCCCGTCTCCCAAAGCTCATCCGCTCGGGGCCTTATCTCCTTCTCGGCGAAATCCCGCACCGAGGCCCGGAATAGCCTTTTCTCCTCGTCTAAATCGTAGGCGACCTCCTCCATGTTTCATCCCCTCCCTGCTTTTATGCTGTTTCTTTTGCCGGAATCCCCTAAACCTGCGCACCAAGAAACCTCGCGATAACGGCCATCAGGCAAAGACGGCGGAGGGCGTGACGCTCCTCCGCCGTGAGACTACCACCGCCTCAAACCGGTGAACTCCATCGCCTCTACCCCGCTGACCCGGGCGGGCGTCCATTGGCCTCTTCGCTAACCCACCCTCCTCAGGCGGGAGCGAACCCTATGATGTCCTCCACATGACCCCGTCGCTCCCCTTCTGGCTTGAGCACCGGTCTCACCGGCATCCCCATCTCCACTGACGCGGGATCGACCTCCAGCAAGTAATGGACCATGCGGGTGTCCGCTCCGTCCATGTCGATCAAGGCGACCAAAGCCGGCCGCTCTTTGGGCGAATCGTCCATCCCTCTGTGGACCACGGTGTAGGAATAAACCTTCCCGGTACCAGGAAGCTCGAAGGTCTCCTCCATGCGGGCAAAGCACCTCTCACAGAAGATCCTGCAAGGCAAGTACACGTATCCGCACTCGGGACAGCGAGAGGCGAGGAAGACTCCCCGTTCCTTTATGCCCCTGAAGAATTCCTCATAACCCAAGCCATAGGTGTATACATATTCCACGGGGATCTCGCCCTCGAAATAGGTTAGATCCACCCTCCGGTTTACCCTCTCCGGCAGCGCCATTTCTCACTCCCTCCCTTCGGGTTTGAAATAAAGTATATCGGTTATGGAGCCCTCCCTCTGCTCGGGATCCTTCCACACCGCCTTTACCCTCATGCCTATCTTCACCTCATCCGGTTCCACCTCCCCCAGCTTGTGGAGAATCCCCATCCCGGGGGAAGCGCCGTCGATCTCGATGACCGCCGGGATGTGGGGCTTGGCTCCCTTTGGAAGCCGAGAGGCGTCCCAGTTTATATAGCAGATGGAAAAGGTGTTCACCTTACCGGTGTCCTTTACGTACACCCACTCGTCGGTGGCTCTCCAGCACAGTTCACAGAACATACGTGGAGGGAGCATTATCCTGCGACACTTGTGACACTTCCTTGCGATGATGCGTCCTTCTTTCAGCTCCGCCAGGTACCTGCCGA
>JACVJK010000037.1 GCA_015711955.1 Actinomycetota bacterium
GGGAAGAAGAGCTTTTGGCCTATGTGCCGCCACGTCCTTTTGCCCTTGGTTTACGATACCGGAGGAAGATGACGGTGATTTGTCCTCTCCTCCGGCCAGAAGGAACAAGACATTGTCTTGGAGGGCGGAAATTTACAGAAGATTGTGGGCTTTACTCTTGAGTCACGGGAAAGACAAAACTCAGATCAGGTGTAAACTAAGAGCCATGACCGCCATGCCCGTGCCCGCTCCCAAGATGGCCAAGTGATCCCGTCCGTAACTGCGGGACGCGGGCACCAGCTCGTCCAAGGATATGTAGACCATGACCCCCGCCACCGCTCCCAGGGTCCATCCCAAAAGGCTTTCGGAAAGGAACCTCGCGAAGAAAGCGGCAGCGAAGACCGCTCCAGCCGGCTCCGCCAGTCCCGAGAGCAGGGACCACCTGAAGGCCTTCCAGCGATCGCCGGTGGCGGCGTATATGGGGAGGGAGACCGCCAGTCCCTCGGGGATGTTGTGTAGGCCCACCGCCAATGCAATGGCCAACCCCACCCTCGCTTCCTTGAGGGAGCCGGCGAAGGTTGCCATGCCTTCCGGGAAGTTGTGAATACCTATGCCCAATGCCAACAGCAAACCCGTTCTCATCAGTGGGTCGTGCACTCCTTTGTCCCTCGGTTCCTCTGCGAAGTAGACATGGGGAACTGCGATATCCACCAACCCCATGGCCAACATCCCTGCGAAAAAAGACGCATAGGCCCGGCCGGTGCCGATCATCTCGGTGGAGGAGGAAAGGAGCTCCACGAAGGACACCAGTACCATGACCCCTGCGGAAAGCCCCAGGGTATAGGCGAGAAAAGAACCCCCGGGTTTTCTGCGCCCAAGCGCCAGCAACGCGCCCAGAGCCGTGGACATGCCAGCCAGTGCGGTGAGGAGCAAAGCACCCCAGACGCTCATGCCCATCCCCCTTTCGGGCTTCGCCATCGATCGCCGGCGTTCCCTTTAAGCCTGAAGCGCCCCCTAAGGCTGACTGCACCCCCCACCAGGCCCTCTGAGATCATCCCTTCATCGACATAACAGCGACCGTTCCCCTCCGAGCATGATGTTTTGATCGAATTCCCTCGGGGATCACCTTGTCCTCTACCTGATGGCGGTGGCTGTAATCGAATGCCAACCCCCATTCCCGACAACGCCGATCTTCGTGGTATCTGAGCTTCCACCGCCTTTCCTATTAACTACATATTGCCTTTATATGTTCTTTTATTGCATGTTTTCCGTTCATCCCTCATCCAGTATCCCCACCACTGGGAAGCGCTCCAGGAAGTCGGCCCCGTGGGGTGCACTTTCCAGCTCCTGGGTCAAGTCGCGCCCAGCTCGGTGGAGGCCTTGGTGATCCCCCTTTTGCCAGAGAAAACTCTCCGTAAGGTCGTAAACCTTGCCCCTGAAGGCCACATAGACGGTTTTTCCGGAACCATCGTGGCGGGCCAGTTCTTCGCGAGTGAACCTCCTCGGTTTTCCTTCTCCTGCCCCTTCCATCCTGGCACCTCGCCTTTCACCTTAACGCGATCCCCCGAGCCTGTTGTCGCTGGTTTTGTGCTGCTCCGCCAGGCCGAAAGACCCATGGGACTGGGTTTTCGGTTACGATATAGGTCGAAGGTCAGCTCAAAAAGACGAGACATGGTCGTTCCCCTTGCCGAGGTGTCGGCGACCATATTTTCTTCATAACATTTTCTTCCATCTTCTCGTCTTCGTGGTTCTTGTGGCCGCCCATAAATGAACTTTGAGATTTCAGGAGGAAGGAGGCCGAACCTTTGAGGTCCGGCCTCCTTCTGTTCGGTTCAGTGTAAGAATTTGGAAACATAAGGCGATTCCCCGGGTACCCGTCGTTTGAAGTGACCTGAGGGTCCTTCTCCCAAGAACTCCGAGAACCATGCCTCGTGTTCGATCTCCTCGTGCAGTATGGCCAGGGCCAAGTCATAGGTGCGGTGGTCCTTTCCGAAGGTCATGTTGCATATGGTGGTGTACTGCCTCACGGCACACTGCTCCGCCCGCAGCAGCACCTCGATCATGGCCCTGATGTCGGCGGGGTTTTCGGGCATCTTCGCGGGTGGGCAACCAGCTATGTTATGAAAGTCCACCATGTCGTGGGGGAGTTTCCCGCCCAACTCGTAGATCCTGGGCACGAGGGCCTCAAAGTGGTTGCGGTCCTCTATCCTGGCATCCTCGGTGATTTCCTTCAGCCCTTCTCCCTCCAAGCCGATGAGGTTAACTCGCAGGATGGTGTAGTAGTAATAGGTGGTGAGTTCGGCCGCGGCGTTGCGGACCAGAAGATCCAGCAGCTTGTCCACGTCGACGCCGGCTTTCTCCACCATCTCTCTGGCAACTCTTGCCATTTTGTTCCTCCTTTGATCTCTTTGGTTCCGGTCGAGGCCAGATCCCTCTCCTCTGGCCTTCAAAGGCCGGCCCGTCAATTCGCCGGTCGGGTTGAGAGAACCTTATCGCCTCGGGCGATCCGATACGTGGGGTAAGAGGTCGCGGGAAAACCCGCCTGTCTCGCGCGCCCCTTGTTCTATCACCCCCTTTCCTTGACATATCCCGTGACTTTATGGACCGCGTTAAAAACTTCAGGCCTGCACAGATGCCCAGCAGCACTTCGCATCGATTACCGGCTACCCTTGACCGAGGTGCCCAAGAGGGCCGTCAAAACCCCTTAAAGTTCGTCCTCGAGGCGTCATGCAAGGAAAGGCCCTGTCGGTTTGCTTTCCTTCCACCACATCCCCTCCTTATGTGGTAACGCGAAAGCCGATTCCATTGGCTCTGCGCGCTCAATGACCGCCAGCAACAACCCGCTGCCTTCCCTGGGCTCAGGTTCAGAGTGATTTGCCCCTGCGGTGAACCGTAGGTTTGCGCGCAACCCCCTCAGATTCGCCCTAAAGCTTATTGGCGCGACCCTCTTTTCGCCATGACGGTGGTCAACCGGTACCGGGGGATGGGCTGGAAATGGTCTCCCCTGTCCCGTCGTCCTTTCGTTGACACCCTTGAGCTGTGGATGTTAACTTATTTTTCTGTGACAGAGATCTGGGAGGTAAAGATGTACGCGGTGATAGAGACGGGTGGAAAGCAGTATAAGGTCGAGGAGGGTGCCCGCCTCAGGGTGGAGAAGCTGGACCTGCCCGAGGGAGAGAAGGTGATCTTCGATCGGGTACTCTTGCTGAGCGACCAGGGCAAGGTCCTCACCGGGGCTGAGCTGGCTGAGGCTCGGGTGGAGGCCACGGTACTGGGTCACGGAAAGGGCAAGAAGATCATAGTGTTCAAATACAAGCCCAAAAAGGGATATCGTCGTAAGAGGGGTCACCGCCAGCTCTTCACCGAGCTGAGGATCGACAAGATCCAT
Organism: Actinomycetota bacterium; assembly: GCA_015711955.1. Taxonomy (GTDB): domain Bacteria; phylum Actinomycetota; class Geothermincolia; order Geothermincolales; family RBG-13-55-18; genus JACVJK01. Next base: position 3,368 of record JACVJK010000037.1, read on the forward strand.
GGTGGAAGTCCCGGGTCTCGCTTGAAGGGCGAGAAAGAGCCCGTGAAAAAAGAGGGCGGAGAGGCTACTGGGGCATGAGAGGTGATTGGGAATGGCCAGCAAGAAAGGTGTAGGCAGCTCCAAGAACGGACGGGATAGCCATTCGAAGCGACTCGGGGTAAAGCGTTTCAGCGGCCAGTTCGTGAGGGGAGGCTCGATATTGGTGCGGCAGCGCGGCACCTCCGTGAAGCCCGGGAAAAACGTGGGCGTGGGAAAGGACTACACCCTCTTCGCCCTGGTAGACGGATACGTCCGTTTCCACGACGTCGGAGACCGCAAATTCGTGAGCGTCATCCCGGCGCAGGAGGCTTGATCGTCCCCTCGGACGTCATAGCCTTTTGACCACCAGAGCGCGGTGAGGTTTTCGACCCGGCCAAAAGCCGGGTTTTGTGTTTCCGGGTTGGAGGCGTCGTGGTGGGACAAGAGCCGCGTTCGGGATGGCTCGTGCAGTTTCGAGGGGGAACGTGGTGCCACGATTATCGAAGAGCCGATCGCTATAGTCCGTTTTTTTGCTCGTGCCCCACGGGGACGGGGGCGAGGTCGGTCCTTGCGGTCGCGAGATTCAAAGCCCAAGCCTCGATGGTTTAAGATTTTCATGTTGTCCCCCACGAAGGATGCCTTCGTGTTTGCCGTCGATGTTCGGTTTCAACGATATGGAAGCGTTTACCAGTGTTTAGGGGGGCACTCGGGATGAGTGAGATTAACTTCGTGGACGAGGCGGAGATACGGGTGCGGGGCGGTGACGGCGGTTCGGGTTGCATCAGCTTCCACAGGGAGAAATACCGCCCCCTGGGGGGCCCTGATGGTGGCGACGGCGGCCGAGGTGGATCGGTGATATTGGAGGCGTCTCCCAGCGTGAGCACCTTGTTGGAATACGCCCGTCACAGGGTGTTCCGGGCCGAGCGGGGAAAGAACGGCTCCGGCAACCACTGCCACGGCGCTGACGGGAAGGACCTGATCCTCTACGTGCCAGTGGGTACTCAGGTGCGGGACGAGGAAGGACGGCTTTTGGCTGACTTGGACACCCCCGGGAAGCGGGTGGTGGTGGCCCGGGGGGGTCGGGGGGGCAGGGGCAACGCCCGCTTTGCCACCCCTACCCGTAGGGCCCCAGATTTTGCCGAGCGGGGCGAGAGGGGAGAGGAAAGGACGATACGACTGGAGGTGAAGCTCCTGGCCGATGTGGGCTTGGTGGGGCTTCCTAACGCCGGAAAGAGCACTCTGCTATCGCGCATATCCGCTGCCCGGCCCAAGATCGCCGATTATCCCTTCACCACCCTGGAGCCGGTGTTGGGGGTGGTTAAGGTGGACGAGGAGAGGTGTTTCACCGTGGCCGACATTCCCGGACTCATAGAGGGAGCTCACCTGGGAAAGGGCTTGGGGCTCAGGTTCCTGCGGCACGTGGAGAGGACGGCGGTGCTGCTGCACGTGGTGGATGTCTCACCTTGGGCTATGGAAACTCCTTCCAGGGCGGTGAAAGAGGTCATGAGAGAGCTTGAGGCCTACAGTCCCGCTCTACTCAAAAGACCACAATTATTGGCCGCCAGCAAGCTGGACGTGGCCGATCCCCAAATGCTTGAGGAGGCGAGAAAGGAGGCGGAGTCGCGGGAATGGGATTTCTTCCCCATATCTTCGATCACCGGGGAGGGAATAAGGCCCCTGATTTACCGGTTGGCCGAATTGGTGGAGGAGGCGCGAATTGCGGAGCAACCGGAGACCGAAGAGTGGACGGTTTATGCCTACGACCCGAACCAGGACGAACGCGTGAGGGTCATCAAACAAGAAGACGGCGTGTTCAGGGTCTTGGGGAGGAAGGTGGAGGACCTGGTGAACCGGCTGAGGGGTGACTCGCCCCAGGCCCTGGCTTACCTCCAGGGAAGGCTCAAGAGGCTGGGGGTGGAGGAGGCGCTGCTGCGAGAGGGCGCGAGAGAGGGCGACACGGTGATCATCGGCGACCGGGTCTTCGACTTCATCCCCGAACCGGGAAGAGGAATGGACGAGGAGAGCTTTGCGGGCGCTAAGGAGATCGAGGGCACAGCACAGGAAGAGCCCTGAGATGGTCAGCGAAATGGAACCCCACAACTATAGGCCGTGAGCGTGGGGAAGCGATCCTCCCTGTTCCCTGGATCACGGCGGGTAGGCGCAGCGAGTAGGTTAATATAGCCTTGGAAGCGGAGGCGCCTCACCTTGCTAAAGACCGGCTCGAGAACGGAAGTGCGTGAGGGTAGAGGTGGCAATCAAGGGAAGGGCGCGAATCAAGGCTGAAACCGGCTCAAGGCCTGATCGATGGCCTCGAGGTGCTGGCTGCCCCTTTGTGAGGGCAGGTTCTTAGACGGGCCCCTACAGGAGAGGTGGTTCGGAGGAAATGTCTTCCGGTAAGACGATGGAGCTGGGCTCCTCCAGAAAAATTTCCGTCCGCCGCTTGGTGGTGAAGGTGGGGACCTACACCCTGGTGGACAGATCCGGCCGACTGGACCGGGGACAGCTCAGGGATTTGGTCGACCAGGTGGCAGGGGTGCGCAGGCGAGATATAGACGTGGTGCTGGTCTCCTCCGGGGCCATAGCCGCGGGGGTGGAGCTACTGGGACTTCCAGAAAGACCCAAAGACATCCCTTCCCTGCAAGCCGCTTCCTCGGTGGGACAGGGCCTCCTGCTCCACCTTTATACCGACTACTTCTCGCGCCACGGGATCCTGGTGGGCCAGGTACTCCTCACCCAATACGACTTCTTCCACCGGCGTCAGTATCTGAATGCCCGCAATACCTTCCTGCGGCTCATGGAACAGAAGGTGGTGCCGGTGGTCAACGAGAACGACGCCGTGGCCACCGAGGAGATCCGCTTCGGAGACAACGATCGGCTGGCGGCCCTGGTGAGCGTGATGGTGGGGGCGGACCTCTTGGTGATGCTCAGCGACATCCCCGGGCTTTACACCGCCGACCCCAAGAGGGATCCGAAGGCCGAGTTCATCCCCGAGGTGGAGAGGATCACCGAAAGCCTTATCCAGAAAGCGGGAGGTTCCTGCGAGGAACACTCCTCGGGGGGCATGATCACCAAGTTGGAGGCGGCGCGCATGGCCACATCCTACGGAGTGGGGATGATCGTGGCCCACGGCAAGGAGGAGAGAGTGCTGGAGCGCATCCTGGAAGGAGAGGTGATCGGCACTTATTTCCACGCCCGCAAGAAGCGGATAAAGGGGCAGAAACACTGGATCGCGTTCGGCAGCAGGCCGAGGGGGTGCGTGGTGGTGGACGAGGGGGCCCGGGAAGCGCTGGTTAAAAGGGGAAAGAGTTTGCTTCCCGCTGGGGTGCTGGAATGCCGGGGCGACTTTGCCCCAGGAGATCCGGTGGAAGTGAGGGATCCCAGCGGAAAGCTGGTGGCCAAAGGGATAATATCCTGTTCCCGGGAGGAGTTGGAGGAAATAAAAGGCCTTCGCACCGACCAGGCGGCCAGGATCTTGGGGGAAGACCGCGACGAGGAGGTGATCCACCGGGATTACCTGGTGGTTTTGGTGGAGGGCGAGGATTGACGGAGGCGGAGTTCCATATCCTGAGGACGGCTGATTGCGGAGATTGGCTGGATTTTAGGAAACGAATGGAATGAATGAAAGGCGGCGATCCGATAGTCCCGGCAGTTAGGACCAATGATACGGAACAAAACTTGTCCGGGGCTCGGCGAGCGGGCTTTTCGCCGTCATGGATTTGATTGGTGAGTCGCCCATCTTGCCAGGGGAACGAAAGGGACGACGACCCAGGCTTTCGATAAGGATGTTGAAAAGGCTCGTCGAGTCGATGAAGGGCGATTAGGGAGGTAGCCATGAGCGTGGTTCTGGAACTGGGAAAAAAGGCCAAAAAAGCAGCCCAAGCCATGGCGGTCACGAGCACCGAGGTGAAGAACCGAGCCCTGTTGGCCATGGCCGATTCCCTTGTGGAGCAGCAGGATCGCATCCTTTCCGAGAACGCCAAGGACTTGGAGGAGGGTCGCCGGGCGGGCCTCAGCTCCGCCCTGATGGACCGACTGACCCTAAACGAGAAGAGGGTGGGGGAGATGGCCCAGGGACTGCGGGAGGTGGCCGCTTTGCCCGATCCGGTGGGAGAGATCGTGGAAGGCTGGAGGCTACCCAATGGCCTGGAGATCCAAAAGGTTCGGGTGCCTTTGGGCGTCATAGGGATAATCTACGAGGCTCGCCCCAACGTCACGGTGGATGCTGCCGGGCTTTGCGTCAAGTCGGGCAACGCGGTGATCCTCAGGGGAAGCTCATCGGCGATGAACTCCAATCGGGTGCTCGCGGAGATCATAGCCCGAGCGGCGGAGGAGGCCGGCCTGCCCAAGGACTGCATCCAGTTGGTGCCCACTGCCGATAGGGAGTCGGCACGGGAGCTGATGCGGCTTCACGGTTACGTGGACGTGCTCATTCCCCGAGGCGGCGAGGGGCTGATCCGCACCGTGGTGGAGGAGAGCACGGTGCCGGTCATCGAGACGGGGGTGGGCAACTGCCACACCTTCGTGGATGCCTCGGCCGATCTGGACATGGCCCTGCGCATAGTGATAAACGCCAAGTGTCAGAGGCCAGGGGTGTGCAACGCCATGGAGACCTTGTTGGTCCATCAGGAGGTGGCGGAGAGATTCCTGCCTCGGGCGGCGCAGGAGCTCAGAGCCCACGGCGTGGAGATCCGGGGCTGTCCCCGAACCCGCCAACTGGTGCCGGACGCGATCGAGGCCACCGAGGAGGATTGGCGTACCGAGTACCTGGACTTGGTCCTGGCGGTGAGGGTGGTGGACTCGCTGGATGAGGCCATCGACCACATAAACACCTACGGGTCCAAGCATTCTGAGGCCATCGTGACCGGGGACTACTCCGCTGCCCGCCGTTTCGTGCGGGAAGTGGACGCCGCCGACGTGTACGTGAACGCCAGCACCCGGTTCACTGACGGGAACCAGTTCGGCCTGGGGGCGGAAATCGGCATCTCCACCCAGAAGCTGCACGCCCGCGGCCCCATGAGCTTGAGAGAGCTCACCACCACCAAGTTCGTCATCTACGGGGATGGTCAGGTGAGGGAATGAGTAAGTGGCTCATCTGGAGAAAGGAGGACGGCAAGCCGATGAAAACCCACGACGGAGGTAAAATGCGGCGGGATCTGTTGGGGAGAGCGTGACGCGATGGGTCAGGCTTTGCGCATAGGCGTGATGGGGGGCACCTTCGACCCCATTCACTACGGACATCTGGTCACCGCCGAGGAGGCGCGGGTCCAGTTCCACCTGGACCGTGTGATCTTCGTTCCCAGCGGCCACCCTCCCCACAAAGAGGAGAGGAAGAGCTTGGATCCCGAGTTCCGATACCTCATGGTGGTCATCGCCACCGCCAGCAACCCCTTCTTCACCGTCTCCCGTATGGAGATAGATCGCCCCGGACCTTCATATGCCATAGACACGGTGAGAGAGCTCAAGCGCGAGCTGGGAGACGGGGTGGAGCTCTTCTTCATAACCGGTGCCGACGCCATACTGGAGATCCTCACCTGGAAAGAACCGGAAAAGATACTGGAGGAGTGCATTTTCATTGCAGCCACCCGTCCCGGATATGACCTCAGGAGGTTGGAGGAAAACCTTCCGGAATCCGAAAAAATCAGACATCGGACCGATCCCCGGGTTCTCATCATGGAAATACCCGCCTTGGCCATCTCTTCCACCGACATCCGAAGGCGGGTTAAGGAAGGCAGGCCCATACGGTATCTTGTGCCGGAGGGGGTGGCAGAGTTCATCGAAAAGCACGGTTTCTACCGGTGAGGGCGGAACCTTGATGAGATGGCTGAGGAAAGACCCATTGGCGAGGCAAAAAACCGTGTCAGCAGGCTGAAAAGGGCCCGGATAAGAAAACGAAGAAGACGGGTTGCCGTGCTGGCGGCCCTGTTGGCAGCGGTCTCGCTGCTTTCTGTGGGCTACCTCCTCGAAGTACCGCCTTTGAACATGCTGCGGGAACTGGAGGCAAGGGTTAAGGGCGGAAAGGACGACAAGGACACCCATCTGCGTTATGCGTTCCTGCGCCTTCCACGCTCCGGAGGCCAGATAGAGGGAGACGCGGACGCCCTGTTCGCCCTGAAAAACGGGGACGAGGTATTGGCGCTTTTGCTGTTCACTTACGACCCCTCTGAGGGGAGGAAGGAACTCCTGCTCCTGCCCGAAGGGATTCACGCTCACAATGCCCAAGGGATCGAGGTTCCCCTCCGAAAGGCCCTCGTCGAAAGCGAGGGAAGGGACCTTTTGCGGGCAGCGGCGGAGAGCTTGAGCGGGGCCAGCATAGAGTACCTCGTCGTCTACGACTTGGAGGAGCTCGTCGCCCTCGTGGACAGGATAACCATGCCTCCGACGAGGGCAAAGGCGAACATGGAGTTAGTGGATCCCCGTGGGGGCAGACACATGGTGTCCGCCGGCCAGGTTTTGAGGGACTCGGATCGGATCATCTCATATCTGTTGGCCGGCGACGAGCCCGACCCTCTGGGTGGAAGGGAAGGTAGATTGCGGGGTTATCTCGACGAACTCTTGTCTCACCTGAAGGGACTGGACGAAGATTTGCTGAGATCGGCCTTCGATGAGCACCCTCCGTCCCTCTTTCACCCCGATCCCGCAGAGGAACTCCCGGTATATCTGACCTCCATGGCCAAGGCGGCCGCCGACCCTGGTGCCGGGGAGGTGGCGTTGAGAGCCACACCCCGGGTTGAGGTGCTCAACGGATGCGGGGTTCCCCAGCTGGGGGCAAGGGTGGCGGAGATGCTGATGAGAAAGGGCATCAGGGTCTCCGGGTCGACGGGCAACGCCAAAGTGGTGGTGGAAGGCGTGGAGTACAACGACTTCACCCACGAAAAGAGCCTGATCCGCTACGGGAGGGAGGAGAGGAGATTCTCCTCCTATGCCCAGTACTTGGGAGTGCTTCTCAACGTGACAGAGGTGGTTTACGACCCGTCGGTGGGCGATGGGGTAGTGCTGGTGGCGGGAAGGGACGCCGCCTCCGGCAATTTTCATCGCTGAGCGCCTCTATACGTATTCCCGATCCCCGCCCTTGACGGCCGATTTCCCCGAAAAGCGGGTCAGTGCCGGGGCTTGCGCGTGGGCGTGGCCCGACAGGGCCCAGCGATTTGGCGGCAACCCCGTGATCCGCTGTGGTAAGCTTTTGTCGTGAAGGGTTTCGCAGCGCGGGAATGTGAGGGAAAGCAAGAGGAATTGAAAGATCCAGGGGGAAGATTAATCTGGGAAGGAAATGGCGTTGGGCAAGGTTCTCGATAAAAGGAGGTGAGGAAAAGCGGACAGCAGGGATCTGGCCGTGGCGGCGGCGAGGGCGGCATGGGACAAGAAGGCCAGGGACATCATAGTGCTGGACATGAGGGAGGTCTTCCTCCTCACCGACTACTTCGTGATCTGCAGCGGCGGCACCGACCGCCAGGTAGGGGCTATCCAGGAGGCGGTGGAGGAACGCCTGCGCGAGTTGGGCGTGAAGCCCGTGAGAAGGGAAGGAGAGCAGCACCGCAAGTGGGTGCTCCTCGATTACCTCGACTTCGTGGTCCACATTTTCCGCCAGGAGGAAAGGGAGTATTACGAGATCGAAAGGCTTTGGAAGGATGCCCCCCTGGTGGAGTGGGAAGAAGAGGGTTCGGGAAGGCTTGCGGAGGACGCAAGGGAAGCCAGGGCTTGAGGTGACGGGATACGGGTGTGTGAAGAAGGCCCCGTTGAGCGTTTGACGGGGCAAATGGTGGAACCTATACTATTTCTCGGAATCGTGGGGCCGTGGCGCAGTGGGAGCGCGCTACCTTGGCATGGTAGAGGTCACGGGTTCGAGTCCCGTCGGCTCCACCAATTTTTTTTGCTTACGGTCCACCGCCGAGCCCGAGACCCTTGGTCGCATATAGAGGCAGGCACAAGGATCCGGCCAATGCGCCTTGCCGGCGAGGTTGTCCGGGGTAAGCCAGCCCTTGTTTCGAACGCGCTTCGTAGGTGTCCATAGGATCTGCGAGCCCTCGTGGGCTCATTAATCGTCGTGAGCCCTCTCTTGGTAATTTTTTCATAACTTTGTTGTTTGCGTCAGTTTTGTCGGTGAGCCGCAAACGCCCACCCCATCTTTTGGCCTAAGGATGATGGTTCTCGCTGGCGTGGGATAACAAATGACCCTTGAGTGCCAACAAGAGAGTTCTTGATTAACGAAGGCCCGCTCTTCAACTCCTTTTAAGGGGGCGAGCCTCGTCACACCATTTTGGCCGCTTAATCATGGCAGCCCGCCTTTCATGGGTTTGCCAAGAGTTTCGGAAAGATTCATTGTTCCGCGTGTTCTCGACAGGACCTAAAGTGCTTTCCCTTGTATAACATGACGGGCGTTTTGGGAAGTCCTTGATTTCAGCAGATGAAGGGCTGCAAGCCCCCCTTTCCTTTAAATGACGGGACGGCATAAATGACGAGACGGTTTGAGAGGCGAGATGTGGAAAAGAATGCGAACGGTCACCTGTTGGTAGGAGAAGTTAGCCTTGAGCCGCGAGAGAGATAGAGCGAGGATGAAATCGAAGAAGCCAACGGGAGAAATGCCAGAGAGGACATGCCAGAGAGGTCAGAGGGAGCTTAATGAGGATGGCTTATGTGCTGAAACGGGTTCCGCAGGCTTATGGACCGCGATCGCGCTTGCTTTAAGGGAGTTTCTGGACCTACTAAGATGATCTAAAATCATGAGTTGGGCATGAGGCCATGTGAAACGCTTGGCTGGTCGGAGAGGTCGTCAGAATGGGTTTCAGCGGTTTTTATGCGGTTTGGTCGTCAATCTGGTGCTGCCTCTTGATTTATAAACCATTTTCTTTTCGTTTATGGAAATAGAGGTTTGAGTCGAAAAGGAACTTTAGTCGGATAAGGGGTGCGGATGGCCTATCGGAGGGAAACAAAGGCGGATTTCTATCGGATACTTTTGCAAAACGTACCGGACCTGGTATTGGTCTTGGACGAGAACGGTAACGTGACTTTTGTGAGCGATTCCCTAAATTCGCTTTTAGGTTACGATAAAAGAGAGGTTTTGGGAAGGAATTTTCTTGAGTACATCCATCCCGATGACCGCAAGGGCGCTGCTTTAAACCTCCAGCACGCGCTGAGGGCTCGTGGCATGACCCGCTATTCCGTGATGAGGGTACGCCACGAGGACGGCAGCTGGAGGTACTACGAGGCCTCCGCCTTGAATCTCCTCGAAGACCCACATGTCCGCGGGCTCCTCGTCAACGCCCGCGACGTTACCGAGAGGGTGAAAGCCGCCAGGATCCTCGGGGTACAGAGGGATTTCGCCTTACAGGCAGCCAGGTCGCGCACCTTCGACGAGGCGCTCCGGTTTGCGCTGGATGCCTTCCTCGCTGTTTCCGGAATGGAGGCGGGAGCGTCATGTCTCCTCGGGGATGAAGGCGTTGAGAAGTTGGTCACTAAAGGGATTTCCGAAAAGTCCGTTAGGGATTTCGTGATAGAAATCGTAAAAAAGTACCATATATTGGAAATTAAGGAAACAAGGGATATCGTGTTGGTTTTGGACCATCCACCCCTGCCCTCAGCCAACGAGGTTGACGCGAGAACAAGTGACAAATTCTCTCACATCCTCTTGACCTTAGCTTTCCACCAAGGTAAGGTTCTTGGCTGCTTGGTTGGATTCTCCTCCCAGGGAGTGGATCTTTCCCCCACGGGGCGGGAGAACCTGGAGATCATAGCCGCCCATCTCGGGGAAGCCCTCGGGCATCTTCGCATGGACGAGGCTCTACGGGAATCGGAGGAGAGGTTTCGCCTCCTGGCGGAACACGCTCAGGATCTGATATACCGGGTCAGGTTGAGGCCGGAGCAGAGGTTCGAGTACGTTAGCCCCTCGGCCACCGCCATCACCGGATACACGCCCGAAGAACATTACGCCGACCCCTGGCTTGGTTACAAGATCGTCCACCCCGATGACCGGCACCTCCTCGAAAAGGTTGCGGGGAAAAACGGAAAGCCGCTTAACAGATTGGTGCTCCGCTGGATCAAGAAAGACGGGACCGTCTTCTGGACCGAGCAGATCAACACGCCCATATACGACGAAAAGGGTGAGCTGGTGGCCATAGAGGGGATCGCTCGGGACGTCACCGATCGGGTGCTCTTGGAGCAGGAACTCAGAGAGAGCCGCCGCCAGCTCGAGACCCTGCTTTCCAACTTGCCGGGGATGGCCTACAGGTGCCGCAACGACCGCGACTGGACCATGCTTTTCGTGAGCGAGGGATGCAGGGAACTGACTGGTTACTCTCCTGAAGATCTGATGGAGGGAGGAAATTTTTCATACGGCTCCCTCATCCACGAGGAGGATAGGGATCGCGTTTGGGAGGAGGTCCAAAACTCGCTGGGAAAGGGGGAACCGTTCAAGTTGACCTATCGCGTCCGGGCCGCCGGGGGTGAGACCAAATGGGTTTGGGAGAGGGGTAGGGGGGTCTTTGACGACCGGGGAGGGCTTCTTTACCTTGAGGGTTTCATCACAGATGTGACGGACCTGGTGTGGGCGGAAAGGACGGTGGAGCTGCAACGGGACCTGGCCATACTGGCCTTTGCGGCCCAAGACCCAGATGAGTTCTTCAGCAGTGCGGCTGAGGTGCTGTGCAGGGAAGCGGACTTGGGATTTGTCATGATATTCCAGGAACAGGAAAATGGCCTCCGGCTCTTGGGGGGTCACGGTATCCCTGCTGGGGCCCTGGGAAAGAAGGTTGAATTCAGGAGAACAGGTGAGGCCGGTGTCGTACACGAGGCTACTTGTGATTGCCCAGCCGCTGTCTTGGTGTCGGCGGTGGGGCTAAAGGAATTGGCGAAAGAACTTTCTTTGGTCGACCACCCCCTGGATCTGCCGGGCGGGGAGAGAGGTCGAATCGTGGCAGGCTATCGTGGGGTTCAGGGGGACGAAAAAATCTTGAGGATCGTGAAAGTGGCTGCCACATCGATGGCCCACGCCCTTCACCGTTTTGACCTATTGGAGAGGCTAAAGGATTCGGAATACCGGTTTCGCTTGCTGTATGAGGAAGCGGGAGAGGCCATTTTCACCTATGACCGTTCCTTGAGGCTGACCGGCATCAACCGCAAAGGATGCGAGCTCTTAGGCATTCCTCCTGAGGAACTTCTTGGCAAGCACATATTGGAGCTGGGGTTCGTGATGGAGGAAGACGCTCCCAGGACCAAAAGGACCATAGAAGCCCTCTTTTCAGGGAAGACGGTTCACGTGGACGAGCTGGCGCTTAAAAAGAGGGATGGGAGCCTCCTCTTGGTGGAGATCACCGGGGCTCCCATCTTCGACCGGGAGGGGAGGGTGGTGGAGATCGTCAACATCGCCCGCGACATCACCGAAAGGAAGAGGGCCGAAGAAGCGCTCCGGGCCAGCGAGCTGAGATACCGTGCCACTTTCGAGGCCACCGGGACTGCCATGTTCCACGTGAACCGCCGGGCGGTGATCACCGACGCCAACAAAGAGGCCGAAAAACTCTTCGGCTACAGCAGGGAGGAGATGGTGGGCAGGATGCGGTACATGGAACTGCTGATGCCGGAGGAGGTGGAAAAGGTCAAGGACTTCTCCCGCAAGCTCCTACTCGGGGAGATCCCATCGCCCCTGCAGGTGGAGATCAGGGCTCGCCACAAGTCCGGAAAGCCCGTCCCCGCCCTCATCACCGTGGCCATGCTGCCGGGCATCGAGGAGAGCGTGATATCGCTTTTGGACATCACCGAGATGAAGAATTATCAGAACGAGATCCTCCGCAGGGAGGAGGAGTTGCGCGACTTCTTTGACGTGGCCACCCACGAACTCAGGCACCCGGCTTCACTGCTCAAGGGCTATGCCATCACCCTCATGGAGCGCTACGACAAGATGGACGAAAGAACGAGGCGCGGCGCCCTGGAGGCCATCGACCGTGGTGCGGAGCGCCTGGTGAGGGTGGTGGAGGAGCTGCTGGAGGTGGCGAGGCTGGAGAGGAGGCGTTTGGCGCTGGAGTTCACCGAAGTGGATCCCGGGGAGGTGGCCTTGCGGGCGGTGGAGGAGATGAGGACGCGTTTCCCCCAGCGGAGGATCGGGTTGGAAGTCGAAAGAGGTCTTGAAAGGGTAAGGGCTGACCCGGAAAAACTGGCACGCCTTCTGGTGATATTGCTGGACAACGCCGTGAAATATTCACCGCCGGAAAACCCCGTGGACCTGCTGGTGAGGGGAGTGGAGGGCAAAGTCCTGTTCAGCGTTTTGGACCGCGGGAAAGGGGTTCCCGAGGAACATCGGGACCGCATCTTCGAGCGCTTCTTCCAGGGCGAAGACGTGCTCCATCACTCCTCTCCCGGCCTCGGGCTCGGCCTTTACATCGCCAAGAACATAGCCGAGGCCCACGGTGGAAGGATCTGGCACGAACCCCGTCCCGGTGGCGGCTCCATCTTCCACGTGTTGATCTGATCGGGGTCAGGTCTTTTTTTACATACCCGGTATACTTTTTATGTTAATTTCTCTCCCTCAGGACCATCATCATCGCATGGTATTTACTGTCAAGGGCTTTTGGGGCTGTCGGCAAGGTGTCCGTTGCGCACGGTCAAATCCGAAATAGCAAAGAACAAGACCTGGCCCTGGGACGATGGAAAGAAGGGCTAACATATGAAATACTCTTATATGCAAAAAACAAGACCTGACCCCGAAAGGAGAAAGAAATGCCCGAGAGGCCTGGCACACATAACCCCCCACCTCCAAAAGACCTCCCGATGCCTTCAGGGAGTTTCCCGCAGGGAACTTCACCCAAAGGATGGGTCAAGAAGTTGTGGATGGGCATTGCTATAGCCTTTTTGGCGACAGGGGTCTTCTTTGCGGGATTCTTCGGAGCGAAGGCCCTTTTTGACAAGGAGAAGCCGATGGGCGCATCCGAGGGCGGTTTGATGCGCCTGGCGTTCCTGCAACAGGGCGACGTTTGGATCGCGGAGCACGATGGTTCAAGGATTGTGGAAGAGAAGCGGATCACGTGGATGGGTGGGTGCCGGTCTCCCGCCTGGAGCGCAGACGGGAGGAGAGTTATCTTCGTAAGCAGCGGGGACTCCATCCTGGAGGCCAGTGAACAAGGTAACACGAGATATCTGCTCACTGCGAATGAATGGAGGGATTTCCTGTCGGAGAGGATCACGAACACCATCTCCTTTGAGAAACATGATTTGGCTGACCTCGCGGTTTCCCGCGATGACCGCTATCTGTTCTTCGCAGTGCGGCGGGAGAAAGACGATGGAGGAGGCTTACTTGCGAGAAAAGACCTACAGACGGGCACGATAGAGACTCTGCCTGTCCCGGGGCATAGGTTTGCCATCTCGCCGAACGGGGACTTGTTGGTCACCGCTTGGGAAAAGGTAGATGAAGTTGAAGGGCGCCGCAGCGCCCTTTTCCTTTACCGGACCCCATATCAAGACACCGGACGGCGTATCGGGGGCGACGACCTCTCGCTCGGAGCCTTCAGCCACGACGGAGACCGCATCGCTGCCTTTCAGGAAAACTCATCCACTTTTTATATCTTCGACCTCGAAGGCAATGTGATGAAAACCTACGATTTGGGCGCCCTAAGACCGATGGACCGTCCTTCCTTCACCCCCGACGGGGAAAACCTGGTCTTTACCGCCCCTGACGAGAACGGGAGATTTGGCCTTTACTCCGTCTTGCTTAAAGATGGTGATGCGAACAAGCTCCGCGAAGACGTGACATCGGCAAGCTGGTCTCCGGTCATTTACACGGAAACCCTCGCCCGATCTTGGAGAGAGGCGGAAAAAGGTGAAGGCCAGAGATTTATCGCTTACGAAAGAGGTGGCGACATATACCTGTACGACCTAGACGCCGATGTGGAGAGCAAGCTGGTGGCCGACGGTACGGCCATCGATCCTTACATTTCCCAAGACCAAAGCAAGGTGATTTACGTCTCCTTTAAGGATGGACTGGTCTTCAAGGAGACCCAAGGTAGTTCATCTCCGCCCCTGAGGAAGGGCCAAATATACGAGGCGGAGGTCGCAAGCGGAAAGGTTCGCAAGTTGGTGGACATGCCCGAGGCCAACTGTTACAGCCCCTGCTACTCCCCTGACGGCAGGCATATCGCCTTCGCCAGGGAGACTTTCTCCAAAGATGAGGGGGAAGGCCTATATGTCTTCGACGTTCAGCTGTGCCTCATGGACAAGGAAACGGGAAGATGGGAGGTTCTGACAGAATCCACCAACGGGTGGGAATGGCGTGGTTTCGAGAACCTGTCGTTCACGGGAGATGGAAAGCAACTATATTACATTGACCAGGGCGAAGGGATCGTGGAGGCCAAGACGATATCGTTGATTGACAAGGAAAAAAGGAAGAACCCCAAGAGCTTAGATGAGGAAAAAGGGATACCGTACACTTATGCCATCGCCTTCAGCCGGGACGGCCAGTTCTTGGCGGCCGAGCACGGGAGGTTCTCCCCCCAGGGCGAGCGAGTCCTGATCATGGACCTAAAGAGCGGAAAAAGTAGCGCCCCAGCGGGGTTGCAGGAATTCGCAAGAAAACCTCAAAACGTGACATCGTTTTCTCCAGATGGGCGCTTCCTGCTGTTCGGCCTGTCCGTCCACACCGAGGTGGAGGCTAAAAACGTAAGGGAAGAGGACATATACGTGGTCTCTGTGGATGGAAAGGAAAAACGCAAAATAGCGGTGGGGAGAAACCCCACATTTTAACGGGGTCAGGTCTTGTTTTTTTGCATACGCTGGTATCGAGAATACGCGGTTCGTATCGCTCCACGCCTTTTCGTCCCGTAAGAATCCGCCCGTCATCGTTCTTATTGATTGGAGGGGAATAACTCCTGTCTTGTCCGGATTTCGTGAAGCCGGCCCACTTCCTTTTATCGCCAGGATCTTTCGTGTTGGAGCTCTTTTTATGATGCCGGCAAGAAACATACCTTGGTATGCAAAAAACAAGACCTGACCCCTTCCAATGGACCATCCAATGTGTTATGATTAATCCGCTGCCGAATGGCGCCTCCTTTGAGGCGCTGCGAATGTCGGCAGCTTTTTGTTTTGTGAGTTGACGGGTTTTGCCTTGGCCAGGGTCACGGTCGGGCATTGACCGATCTCTTCGTGAAAAAAAGAGGTCCGTTTCCCGCACGCGACGGCGGGACTCGAGAAAGAAGGTTGCCCATGCGACCCGTGCGCTGATGAGGCGTGAGCCTTGCCGCCGCGGCAGCGCGTATGGTGATGGGAGGTGTTATTATGGGAAGCGGACCGATCGTGGGTTTTCGCCTGGCCTGGGGAAGCGAGCTATACAATTGCCACAACGGGATTCGGGGGACGTGTGCGCCCAAACTCTCGAGACGCTCTTGTTTCCTGGCCGTTTATCAACGTTTGATGGCCCTTGCGGGGAGGCGCATTCCCGGGACACCCATTTCCTATTGGGACGAGGAGGACCTGGTCCAGGAAGCGGCACTCAAGATATTGAGCCATATTCACGAGACCATGACCAATGGGGATGACGGCGGTTACGGACGAGGAGCCATGGCCACCTGTTTTTTCCCCGTCAAGCCAGAAGGCCCCCAAGATGAGCGCGAGACAGAGGCAAGCGTTTCCGAGGCGGGGTTCAGAAACCCCCACGGAGATAGGTTTCGGAGCGACTATGGGGACTATCTACACCCGCATGAGGAGCCCTCACGAGAGGATGGGGGCTCAGATGAGATAAATGCACACGGCTTCGGGTATCACGCGATGGGCGATGCTGACGCGGAAGAACTTCTCCTGGATGAAAGCCCTTCTGGAGATATCGATGAACGTTCTTTCGTGAAGTCCCAATCCCATGACGCGGGGGAGGGCGGTTGTTCTCGCTGCCGGCATTCCCTCAGGCATTTCTATCCCCTGTTCCGCTGCGTCATGCGGCAGCTGAGGATCGACCTGTGGCGGAAGGAAACGGGGAGTGGCCGATACCGGGTGCTCTCTTGGGAGGGGATCGCGGGGCCGGAAGTACAGCGCGTTGCAAAACACGACGGATTGGTGAAAAAAGGTCATGACCCCTCATTATCATGGTGGTCGAACACCGACCTTCCCGATGGCGTGGACGGTTGTTCTGATGAGGCTTCGTGGGAAGAGATGTTGCGAGGTTTGGATCGTGAGGACAAGCAGCTCCTCTACCTCAGGGTTTGGATGGACCTGGGGTGGAGGGAGGTAGCAGAGATCATGGGACTTTCCGAGGCGGCGGCGAGGACCAGGTTCATGCGGATCAAGAGAAGAATCTTCCGTTCATGGTCTGATGCCGAGCGATGAAAATACCGGATCGAAATGAGGAGCTAGAGATGCTATCGCCCTTGCGAACTTTCATGGTCTGATGCCCAAGCGATGAAAACACAGAGGTCTAGGAATCGATTTGGGGGTAAAGGAGCAAATCTCCGGGAGGTGAAAGATGGTACGTTACAGTGCCAAAAGATTGCAGCAGGAAGCCGAGCGATGGACTAAAATGGCCAGGGAAGAGGGCATGAAAAAGGCTGAAGCCTATTACTGGGAAAAGGTCTTCCCATTGGTGAAAGCCAAGTTCTTGCGTGAGAACGCCTTCCTCACAGGAAGGTACGAAGGGCTCATGCTTACCTTGGGCACCACGCCTCAACCCATAATCTTAGCCTTGGAAGCGGTCCGTCCCTCCCGGGTTCATTTCATATACACGGATGAGACCGAGAAGCATATAAAGCGCATCATTGAGGAAGTGGGTTTCCTCAGGGATCACAGCGTGGCCTATGATAGGGACCGGGTGGACCCGGGCAACCCCCTCGAGCTCTATGAGTGTGTGGGCCGCAAGTGGGCGGAATGGAGCCGGGGTGAGACCATCTCGTGCGCGGTTTGCAACACGGGGGGTAAGAAGTCCATGGTCAGCGCCGCCGCCGCGGCGGCCAACTTCCTTGGCATCGACATCATCTACGTGGACCACG
Organism: Actinomycetota bacterium; assembly: GCA_015711955.1. Taxonomy (GTDB): domain Bacteria; phylum Actinomycetota; class Geothermincolia; order Geothermincolales; family RBG-13-55-18; genus JACVJK01. The sequence goes on from JACVJK010000037.1 coordinate 20,332, forward strand.
AGAGATACCTGGAGGACTTGCGGGTTCCGGAGCCCGGAAGCGAGAGGCTCACCGTATTGCCCAATCCCCTACAGGCCATGGGAGAGTTGAAACTCCGGGATGTGAGAGCTCTTTTCAACGCGGGCAATTTCGAATCCGCAAGGCGTATCCTCGAGGAAGTAGGTGAGGAGCTCAGCGGAAAACAGGCCCTTCCCGTGGGCATGACGTTGCAGGTCCTCACCCAGCTGGTGGAAGGGTACCGGTTGTGGGACCTCTTCCACTATGGCTCGGCCCTGGACAAGCTCAAAAAGGCGCTAGAGATGGCCAAAAGGTACGAGGTCGACTTGGACACCGAGACGATCAGCCGTAATGTGGCCGCTCTGGAGCACCTTTCCCGAGAACCCAGGAACAAATCACTCTTCTCCACCGTGAGGGACGACTACCAGTACGGCGTTCGTCTTTTGGTGGACCTTTTCTGTAACGCGGAAAGGAAGGCGGAAGCCGGTTTTCACGATGATGCCATGGTCAGGCTTTACCGCTGCCTGGAATTGGTGGCGCAACTGAGATTGGCCAACCTGCCGGTGAGTTTGGGGGGACCCGTCAACACCGACGATCCTGAGTGGGATAGGATGCCAGGGGATGTGGTGCAGAGATACGTCGATCTCAGCAGCGAACTCTACAGGGAGGCGAGGAGGAGGGGAAGGTTCTCCCCCTCGAGGCCGAATCTGCCTTCCAATTTGGGGCTGACCGCGGGACATGTGCTCCTGTTCTCTTTGGGAGACCCGGTGTGGAAGGGGAAATCCATGGAACAGCTCCAGAATTTCATCGAGAGCGTGAGGAAACGGAACGAGTTGATGCTGGTTCACGGCAAAAAGAGGGCGAAACTAGAAGACATAAGGATTTTCCGCGATCACGCCGAGCACTTCATAGATCTTTGCGCCCAACAGGCGAATATGAAGTGGGATAAGATAAAAACTGAACACACCTTTGTCCGGCTGTGACGTGTGTTTTGGAGGATTTTGAGTTGTACGGGGAAGAGAAAGACCATTTACTTCTCGAGGCGTGGGTGATTTTGACCCCCCGAGCGGAAGGTCGTATCCAGGCGGGGCATGGCCAACGGATGATGGCTGCCTTCCTGGATCGGATAAGGGAAAAAGATCCCGCAATGGCAGGCTGGCTGCACGACTGCAGAGGGGAAAAGCCCTTCACCGTCTCCTTTCTGCAAGGGGATTTCTGCGAGCCGGAGGAGGGGACTCTCAAGGTGAGCCCGGAAAAGGAGTACCGTTTCAGGTTCACCAGCGTTCACCCGGAATTGAGCGATCTTGTGATGCGCGAAGTCATCCCCGATCTTAAAGAAAAAGAATTGAGGATCGGTGATGTCAACTTTATGGTTCGGGGTTGTCAAGTGAGACCGGAGACCTTAGAGGATCTTTACCGTCGCCACTTGCTTGCCGTTCGTCCACCCAGGGCCCGATGGGCTTTGCGCTTCGAATCTCCCACCGCTTTTCGCAGCAGAGGGAGAAATCACCTAATTCCTGAACCTCGATTCGTCTTGTTGAGCCTGAATAAAAGTTGGTCGAGTATATCCCGGATAGACCTGGGTAAAGACCTTCACTTGTTGGCGGAGAAGGAGCTGTTCATCGCCCGATACGACTTGAGGACTAACATCTTACATTTCGACAGATTCCGTCAGGTGGGGTTCACGGGTTTCTGTGAATACCAGGCTGTCTCACCGGAGGAATGGAGGCTTAAGGTTTACGGAATGTTGCTCGATTTCTCCCGCTATTCCGGGGTGGGCATCAAAAGAACCATGGGCATGGGACAGGTGGAGCCCATTTTGAGCGATTGATACTGCCTAAGTTCGACCCAAAAGTCAAGAAGATTATTTATGGTTTAAAGATCTCCTTTTGTGGGGATCCAACTACCAAGGGAGTTTTGTTTGCCCAGCGTACTGTTTGAGGTGAGATGTCTTTCCTTGGCCTGTCAAGGAACAGAGAATGGCCTGATCGCCCCTTTCGTTTTTTGGGTGATCTAAAAGTCGGCGTGAAGAAGTCCCGCTGTGGGCATTGTTAGTTCGTTGAAACTCGGGGAGTTTAAAATGGCTGGCGGGGAGCGATAAGGCCGGTGGACTTCCTGATGATATGAGGTGGGGAAGGGATGTGACAAAGAGGGCTTCACTTTCGTGTTATTTATTGGAGACGGAGCGCTCGCCATCCAGGGTTTAAAATCGAGGTTCGCGTTCTTGATTCGTGGGGGTGATGGTTTGGGAACCCTTTACGTGATGGAACAGGGATGCAAGCTACGGAAGGTGGGCCTTCGGGTAAGAGTGGAAAAGGAAGGCGAAAGGCTTGCAGAGATACCTCTGATCAAGGTGGATAGAGTGGTGGTATATGGGAACGTCACCCTTACCAATCCCCTGATGTCCTATCTTCTAAGGGAAGGCCTAACCGCAAGTTTTCTAGACATAAAAGGCAGGGCAAAAGGGGAACTCCGACCCCTCTTTTCGCCGTCAGGGGAACTCAGGAAAAGACAATACGCCCTTGCCTTAAATCGCGATAAGTGCCTCGATATTTGCAAAAAGCTGGTTCAAGGAAAGATAAGGAATCAGAGAACCTTGCTCCTGAGATACCACAGGAGAAAAGGTCTGGCAGAATTGGAAAGAGTTATCGATCATCTCTGGGAAGTGCTGGAATGGACTGAGGACTGCGTCTCTTTGGAGGAGTTGAGGGGACTCGAGGGGAACGCCAGCTCAGTTTACTTCGGTGCTTTGAGGTTGTTGGTCCCGGAGGAGCTGGGATTCAAGGCTCGCTGCAGAAGACCGCCCAAGGATCCGGTCAACGCCATGCTGAGCCTGGGTTATTCGCTACTCATGTCAAACGTGATGGGTGCGATTGAATCGCACGGGTTGGATCCATACATAGGTTATCTTCATTCGGATCGATACGGCAAACCCTCTTTGGCTTTGGACATGATGGAGGAGTGGAGACCGGTCGTGGTAGATTCCTTGGTCTTGGGCTTGGTGAACCGCAACGAGATAACCCATTACGACTTCGTAGAGGAAGAAGGCTCTATAAGGTTTCAAGACCAGGCGGCGCGCCGCTTCATAAGCCGATACAACGATTTCATGTATCACCGTTTCCTTTATCCAGGTAGAAAAGAAGAGATCACGGTGCTGGAAGCACTTCAACTTCAGGTGGCTAGGCTGTGTCGTTTCATACAACATGATGAGCCTTACGAACCATACTTGATAAGGTGAGCAACAGAAGAATTGCCATAGGGGGTTTTATTGAGTGAAAAGGACTTCATAGTCGTGGCCTATGACATAAGTGATGACTCTACCCGGACCAAGGTGTGTAACGCTTTAAAAAATTACGGAAACCATGTGCAACTGAGCGTTTTTGAGTGTGTGTTAAAAGAAAGGGAATACGAGCGGATGAAAAGAGAGGTGAAAGAGCTAATAGACGAGAAAGTGGATCTGGTGAGGTTCTATAGGATATGCAAGAGCTGCGTTGCGAGGAGCGAGCTCCTTGGTGAGGGTTCGTTTACGCAGGATTGCGACATTTATATGATATGAGCGATTTTCATCAACCGAATCGGGAGCGTTCAAAAACTCATCTTCCAGATGGAGGCCAAATCGCCCAAACGCTAAAATGCTATGAATGGTGAGGTCCCATTTAGATCAATCTCCGACAAATCATCGGCGAGACGATCCTTTCTTCTAAACACCGATGATCGCTGATTGGGCATGATTATCGCATAGATGCTTTCATGATAAACATTACGACAACAAGAACCTTCATTCTCGATTTTTAAGAGATAACAGATCCATACCAGCTAAACTTCGTTGATATGTTGATCATGCCTGATACTCAGACCATCAAAAATATTTAACATCATCGTTTTCATCTACACCACCGTTTCTAAGTCTTTCTCGTCATCTTCATCATCTGGCTCGTCCATCTCCTCTATTTCATAGATGAGGCCACGGCGAGAATGAGTTTCAACAGCTCATCCATAACTATCCTTCCTTCAAAATTCAACCTTTGACTGTTGTGAATTTATATTATGAGTAATGTCATGATAAGCCATTAAAACCTTCGTAAAACATTAAAATATCTATTATATACACAGCAATACTACGATTTTGACAAAATGTATCCACAGGCTTACCATGCCCTGGTGCTTTGTTTTTGTTTGCAGTTGGAAGGCAGGCCTGTTTTACTTACACATTTTTGTTTTCGATGTTTTGGTGATTATTTTCATTGTGGTGAGTAGTATGGGA
>JACVJK010000038.1 GCA_015711955.1 Actinomycetota bacterium
GGCAAGGTCATCTGCGAGAGGGCCATGTACGGGCCCGGGAGGGTCTGGGCCCACAATTCCATCGGGGTGACCGACCCCGCCTCCACCTGGTACCTGGCGGAGGGGTCCACCGGAGGAGGGATGGAGACCTGGCTGCTGGTGCAGAACCCCGGCGAGGATTCGGTCAGGGTGGCCGTGACCTTCCAGACCGGGGAGGGACAGGTGGCCCCGGCGGACCTGGCCAACGTGGAGATAAGGGCCCGATCCCGCTGGACCCTGAAGGTCAACGACTACGTGCCCAACAACTACAACGTCTCCACCCAGGTGCAGGTCAAGGGGGAGGGCAAGGTCATCTGCGAGAGGGCCATGTACGGGCCCGGGAGGGTCTGGGCCCACAATTCCATCGGCTACGCTCGAAAGGGCAACTGATTCTCGCTGCTGTGCCCGAGAGGCCAGGGGATGCTTCATGGCATGGGGGGAGGGTACTCAGTTCCTTCCCCCTTTTCTGGCTGAGGGTTAAATGGACTTTCCCCAAGGAACGCCTCTCGTCTTTTCCTCAAGCAAAGGGGAAGGATCCGGAGGCTTAGCGATAAAGGGGCTTTCTTGCGTGACCGTCCCGCTCCTTCCTCTTCCGAATCACGCCCGGGGTGGCTCGAGGAGCAGGGGTACGCCGGAACGGCCGATGGTCTCAGATGGGATCCGTCTCTCACAAGAACGAGAGGGAGGCCATCCGATGGAGGCCTCCTGGACCGCCTGGCATACCCAAATATCGCGAAGAACTCGCGTTTCAGGGATCACGGGTTACCTCCAGGGCGAAGGATCATGAAGGTGGCCAGTCCGATGGCCAGCAACTTTCCCTTTTCGTCCCGGATCTCGGACGTCGATACCCCAGTCCGCTCTCCTACTCCACCCTCTAACACTTTTCCAAACCCGAAGAGGGATCCCTCCGCATGGAGGTCCAGGAAATCGCATTTCAATTCGATGGTCACCACTCGGCGCGAGCCCTGGGGCAACACGGTGGCCAGGGCCACTCCCGAGCAGGCATCGGCCAGGGAGAACAGCACACCGGGATGGACCGAGCCCTTCTCGTCCCGGTGATGGCTCTCCAACTTCAGCCGGATCTTGGACTCCCCCAACCCGAGCTCCACCACCTCCATGCCCAGGAAACGGTAATAGGGAGAGTGGCGGGCCCTATCCCGCAAAATGGCTCTCAGCCTATCCTGCAGGCTCTCAGATACGCTCAACCCTCCCCCTACTCCCCCTCCGTTGGGAAGAACAATCCCCTGGAGAAAAACACTGGGCACCTTACCACCGCCTAAAGGACGTAGTGGTAGAAGCCCTCCCCCGACTTACGGCCCAATTTCCCCGAATAAACCATCTGGCGCAGCAGGGGACAGGCCCGGTATTTGGGGTCGCGGTAATGCTCGTAGAGGATGTCCAGAATGTTGAGGAGCACGTCCAGGCCCATCAGGTCAGCGGTGGCCAGGGGGCCCAAAGGATGGCCGGTGCCCAGCGTCACCGCTTGGTCGATGGCCCTGGCGCTGGCCACCCCGTCGTGCAGGCACCAAATGGCCTCGTTGATCATGGACACGTAAACCCGGCTGACGATGAAGCCGGGCCAGTCCTTGGCCTCCACCGGCGTCTTCCCCAGCCTTTTGGCCAGCTCCACCGCGAAAGCGGCCGTATCGTCGCTGGTACGAGCCCCTCGGATGATCTCCACCAAAGGCATCACTGGGACCGGGTTGAAGAAGTGCATCCCGATGAATTTCTCGGGCCTTCCGGTGCACAGGCTGAGCGGGGTGATGGGTATGGAGGAGGTGTTGGTGGCCAATACCGCGTCCGGCTTGGCCTGGTCGTCCAACCTCGCAAGCACCTCCTCCTTGACTTCCCTCCGCTCGGTCACCGACTCGATGATGAAATCTGCTTCCGCCGCCGCCTCCCAGTCCGAACGCAGGCTTATCCTCTCCAAGGCCTCCCGCGCTGACTCCTCAGAGATAGCCCCTTTGTCCACCGCCTTGGAGAACCCTCTTCTCACCAGCCCCATACCCCTTTCGGCCAGCTCCATGGTGCGATCCAGCAAAATGACCTCGTAACCCGCACTGGAGAAGATCTGCGCTAATCCGCTGCCCATCACGCCCGCTCCCGCCACCAGTACCTTTCTTATCTCCATGCTTCCCCCTTCCCTCGCTATGTTCTCTCCTGTCTCGGGATTCGATCACTTACACTGGCCACCTTTGTTTTATACATGAAGAGGTCGCGCACCTTCCACCTTCTACTCCCCGATGCTCCCTTAACCTACGAGATTACGTCCACTAGTCATGGACCTCAAAATCGGGGCATACCCCTGAGGTCTCGCCTTCTACCTACCAAGTGGGTCGGTGTGATTCCGGGAACTTTTATCATCCGTATAGCTCCTGCTCAATCGTCACAGAACCCTTACCTCGCGCCCGGTTGATAATTCTACCAGCGGTGAACCCGGTTTTCTCCATCCACCCGCCCTTTGGCTGAACCTTTGGCGGTAAAGAGGCGACGGGTTTATCCTTCTTTTTTATCGACCAGCGCCATCCTCCCCTCATGAAGCTCCCAACCTTCGATCCTTCGGTAACCGGGGTGAAAAGGGTGGTAACCCACACGGTCTCGCCTCAAAAGGGGTAAAATGGGATGGGCCAAGAGAAGACGCGCGAAAACCCTTGCGAGGGGATCATGGGCGGATCCATTGTTCTCAGGGAGACAGATCGGCTGGAGATAACCTCCTTGGTGGACAACTACATCGACCTCACATCCATGGACTCCAGCGCCATGGTCCAAAGGGCCCTGCCCATAAGGGGAATGAAGATCAAGGGCAACATCCTGGCCGAACACGGCTTTTCCGCGCTGGTGAGGATCGAGGCGGAAGGGGAAGTCCACCTGCTGCTCTTCGACTTCGGGTACTCGGAGGCGGCGTTGCCCTATAACCTGGAAAGGCTAGGCGTAGACCTGGAAGGACTGGAGGCGGCGGTGCTGTCTCACGGCCATCGGGACCACACGGGAGCCTTCCACCCGGTGATGGAAAGGATCGCCCGCAAACCCTTGCCCCTCTATCTGCATCCCGACGCCTTTCTGGAGCGAAGGTATCTGAGATACGGGGAGGTAAAGATATTCTTCCCGGAGCTTACCCGGGAGGAGATGGAAGGGGCGGGGGCGGAGGTGCGAGAGAGCCCCGGACCGACCCTGCTGGCTGGCGAGACCGCCCTCTTCCTCGGGGAGATACCGAGGGTCACCGATTTCGAGAAGGGGATGCCCAACGCCTTCTACCTGGAAGGTGACGAGGAGAGGTGGGATCCGGTGCGCGACGACACTTCCCTGGCCTTTCTGGTAAAGGGCAAAGGGCTTGTGGTCCTGAGCGGTTGCGCCCACTCCGGGATCGTGAACACGGTGAGATACGCCCAAAGGCTCACCGGGGTGGACAGGGTCCACGCCGTGATGGGGGGCTTTCACCTCTCAGGTCCCGCCTTCGCCCAGGCGATCCCGGAGACCATCGCCGAGCTGGGAAGGATCGACCCGGATTACGTGATACCCGCCCACTGCACTGGCCACCGGGCCACGGTGGAGATGGAAAAGGCCTTCCCCGGGAAGTTCATCCTCAACATGTCGGGCACCCGCATCGTCTTCGCGGGAGGATGAGCGGCGAAGGGAACCCCCTGGGATGTCACAGGGGTGAGACCCCAGATCCCCTATAACGGCTGACCATCTCCACTATCCGAGGCAGTACCGCCCCGGTCTTACCCACTATGCCCACGTCCACCAGTCCAGGGAAACAGCACTTGGTGGCGTTGATCTCGATGACCCTGGCTCCCGCCTCCCTCGCCCGGGAGGGAATGGTGTTGGCGGGGAATACCTCCCCCGAGGTCCCCAGTATGAGCAAGCAATCGCACGTCCTGGCCTCATGTATGGCCTCTCCCATCCTCTGGACCGGCTCGCCGAAGCCCACCACGTCCAGCCGACAGGGCCCCCCGCACTCGCAGAGGGATATCCTGGCTATCACCCCGGCCAGGTCCTCTTTTCGCAGCATACGCACCACGTCCCTTCCCAAACGGAAGAGCTCCTCCTTCTCCATCATGAACCTGCGCCCGCAGTAGAGGCAAAGCATGCGGTAGGCGTTTCCGTGGACCTCGATGACCCGGGAATTCCCCGCCCTGCCGTGCAGGTCGTCTATGTTCTGAGTGATCACCGAGCGAAGGATACCCATCCGCTCCAGCTCCACCAGCGCTCGGTGTCCGGGGTTGGGTTCCGCTCTCTCCATGACCTCGATCATCTCCTCGAGGAAATCAGCGGCCCTGTGGGTGAATCCCGATCCCCTGGCCAGAGCTGCGAACACGTCGCCACCCCCCAGCTCGTAAGGGTCGAAGCGGTCCCACAGCCCGCCCGGATCGCGGAAAGTGGGAATGCCGCTCTCCTCCGATACCCCGGCTCCGGTGAAGGCGACCAGGCGTCCGGAAGAGCTTATGATGGCTGCTGCCTTTTCCAGCTTCTCCAAATCCGGCTCCAAATCCTCAGCCCCCTTGTGAACTATGAGATCCTCAAAGTTCTCTGAGCCGTTCTTCCTCTTAAACCTTATGTTATCATCATGGTCAACGTCTTCCCGACCCCGACCGTGACCCGGGTGAGCAGAAGAGGGCCCGTGAGGAAGGTGAGAGACATGTCCGAATATCGTTGGGATCCGGAGGAATACGAACGCTCGTCCTCCCAGCAGAAGAAATGGGGGATGGAGCTCTTGGAAAAGAGCACCTTCAGCGGGGACGAAAGGGTTCTGGACATAGGCTGTGGTGACGGGTTCCTCACATGCCTGTTGGCCTCCCGGGTACCCCGGGGTGAGGTGTTGGGCGTGGACGTCTCACCGGAGATGGTCCGTCACGCCGCCCGGCGTTACCCCCGAGAGGCCTATGCCAATCTCCGTTTCGCGGTCATGGATGCTCGCCACCTCGCCTTCCGCGAGGAATTCGACCTGGTCTTCTCCAACGCGGCCCTTCACTGGATCCCCGATCATGCCCCGGTCTTGAGGGGGATAAGGGAAAGCCTGAGGAGGGGTGGGAGATTCCTGGCCCAGATGGCGGGGAAGGGCAACGCCCACCGGGTGATCTCCGCCCTTGGGAGACTGATCGCCCGAGAGGATTGGGCGCCTTTCTTCCGCGAACTGCGGGTGCCCTACCGTTTCTTCGCCGACGAGCAGTACAGGGAGATACTACAGGATTGCGGACTGCGGCCCCTCAGGGTGGAATTGGTGAAGAAGGACATGGCCCATCAGGGCAAAGAGGGGATGGCGTCATGGATCCGCAGCACCTGGCACCCCATCACGGAAAGGGTCCCTCCGGAGTTGCGGGAGGGCTTCATCGCTTCCCTGGTGGACGAGTACGTGGAGGAAAACCCCCCGGACGAGCATGGTCTGGTACACGTCGAGGCCATAAGGCTTGAGGTGGAAGCGGAAAGACCATGATCGCCAACCCTCGAATCCCGTTCCCCCTCACCTGTTAGCCCTCTTCTTTACCATCCTCTTAACGAACCCTCAAGCTGGACGCGCCGTCCGCGGAAGATAGTCAAAGTACGCAACAAAGGGGCATCCCGTCCAAGATGACAATCATCCGCCCACCTGCCCGCTCCCATGCCTTGGTGCGGATTCAGGGCCGACCATCCGTGGCCTCGTCGAAGAAGAAATATCTCACCTCCATGGCGTAGCGTTTGAGCTCGGGCCTGAAATCGGGGTGGGCTATGCTTATGAGGGCCCTGGCCCTTTCCCTGATGCTCTTGCCCTTGAGGTTGACCACTCCGTACTCGGTGGCCACGTACATGATGTCGGTGCGGGTGAGGGTCACCGCCGCCCCAGGCTTCAGCTGGGGGACGATCTTGGAGATCCTCTCCCCGGTCTTTTTGTCCACCGCGGTGGAATGGATGGCGATGAAGGCCTTGCCGCCCCGGGACATCCAGGCACCCCGGGTGAAGTCCACCTGCCCTCCCGTGGCGGTGTACTGGAAAGGACCGAGCGACTCGGAACAGCACTGTCCCGTGAGGTCGATCTCCAGGGTGGAGTTGATGGCCACCATCTTGTCGTTCTTGGCCACGTTGTAAGGGTCGTTGTTGTAGCTCAACGGCATGAAGCACACCGCCGGATTGCCGTCCAGCCACTTGTAAAGCTCCGCCGAACCGGCGGCGAAGAAGGCGTTGAACTGGTAACGGTGGAAGGTCTTCATGGAGTTGTCCAACGCCCCCGCCTCGAAGAGCTTCATGATGGCATCGGGAAGCATTTCCGTGTAGCATCCCAGGTGCTTTTTCCCCAAAAGGCACTCGCCGATGGCGTTGGGCACCGCTCCGATGCCCAGCTGGATGGTGGAACCGTCCTCCACCAGGGGCGCGATGTTCTCCGCGATGGCCCGGTCCACCTCGGTAACCGGCTCGGGAGGAATCTCGAAGACCGGGTGATGGTTCTCCACCACCGCCGTGGCCTGAGAGATGTGGTAGAAATTCTGGCCGTGTATGGTGGGCTGATACTCGTTTACCTCGAAGTAGACCTCCTCGAAGCGATCCAGGATGTCCAAGAAGTTCCCGGACACCCCGGCGCTCATGTACCCGTTCCGGTCCATGGGGCCCACTTGCACGAAGACCTTACGGTAGCCGGCGTACTAGGTGGCCAGCCGGGGGAGCTCCGAGAAGTGAAACGGGGTATGGACCGCGATTCCTTCCTGCAGAGCCTGTCTGTCCATGGGAGTGGCGTAATAATTGTCGAAGACGATGTGTCTGATCATCTCCGCTTTGAGCACCTTGTGGGTGGGGGCGAGCATTATGAGGCCGCCGAAGGTCACGTTGTTGAGTTCCTCCGCCCGGTCGAACAAGGCGCTGAGCAAGGCGTCGGGAGTGCAGCTGCCGCTTCCGCAAAAGATCTTGTCCCCGTCTCTCACTCTCTTTGCCACTTCCTCTGGCGTGGTGAGCTTCTGTCGGTACATCTCCTGCCACTTGTTCATCCTGACCTCCTCCCTGCAAAGACCAGATCAACGAGCCGACCGTCCAAGTCGCATCGAAAAATGAAGAGGAAGGAAGGCGGCGCCACCGTGGAAAACCGGATGGTCGTTTGGCGTCGAGGAAGCCGAAGAAGATGAAGAGAAGAATGAAAGCCCCATAGACATCTGGAGCCTTTGGTTACCTCCCTCCCTACTTTTATGACCGAAAGTATTTTAAATGATTTTTAATTAGACCTCAAGTCCAATTAAAAAGAGGGGCGTATTTCAGGGGCGCCCGAGGACCTCGAGTGACATTTCTCTGAGAAGCATGGCGTCCATTACCGCATAACCCCTTTCGTCGTTGTCGAAATAGCAGTAAATCGAGAGGCCTTTCCTCGCACAATCCTCTATACTCCTCAGCCATGGCTCAAGCCCCACCCTGCCGTATCTTCCCCGATACGGTCCACTCGGTCCATGGAGCCGTATGTACACGAAATCGGCGGTCACCACTCGGGGTGAGACGACCTCTCCCAGCTGGTACTGGCAGAACGCGCATCCCGATCTCTCCAGTTCTCTGTACACTCCGGGATCGAACCAGCTGGGATCCCGGAACTCGAACGCATACTTGTACCCCGTAGGGAGCAAGCTCAGGAATTCGCGCAACCTCGCCAGGTTTACCCTCCAGCCTGGAGGGAGCTGGAATAGGATGGGTCCCAATTTGTCCCCCAGAACGCTCATCCTCTCCATGAAGGTCCTGAGCGGGCCGGCAGCGTCCTTGAGTTTTTTCATGTGGGTGATGAGGCGGCTGCCTTTCACGGCGAAGAGGAACCCCATTGGCACCGTCTCCCTCCACCCTAAGACGGCAGCCTCACTGGGTAACCTGTAGAAGGAGTTGTTGATCTCCACCGTATCGAAGGAGCGGGAGTAAAAGAGGAGCCTGTCTTTGGGGTCGAGTCCTCGCGGAAAGAAGACGCCCTTCCAGTGATCGTAGTGCCAACCGGAGGTTCCTATTCTTATCTCCACGCCGGCCATACCGCCACTCGCGCCCCCGTCCCGTTCAGGCGACCTTCATCGGCTTGAAACGGTTCGATTCGCCCCCATAATCCGAAGGCCGGGGCCCTGGCCCCGGAAGTAGGTTTCGCAAGCAATCGCTCGGGTGAGGAAGGTTAAGTTTGTCCCTTCGAGGATCTCGAGGTCAATTACCGCTGCTCTTCTACTTGGGGGGCACCACGAATTCCCCTCCTTCGGGGTGCCACTTCATCTCTGCCCATATCTCTATGGTGTCGGTGGGACAGACCATGGCACATTCCAGACAGCCGTCGCAGAGATCGTAATCTATAGTCGCATACCCGTTTTCCACCTTGATGGCGCCCTTGGGGCAGGCCTTCTCGCACTTCTTGCAACCTATACATGCCACCCGACACACGCTGCTGGCCTTCTTGCCCAGATATTTGCTTTTACACCGGGAGATGACCCTTGCGTTGGCGGGCACCAACTCTATGAGCCCCCTGGGACAGGCATCGATACAGAGTCCGCACCCGGTGCACTTCCTGGCTATTACCCTACGAAGCCCTTGCTTGTCGAACATGATCGCGTTCACCGGACACACGTCGGCGCAGTCGTGAAGTCCCAGGCACCCGAAGGGACAGGCCTTGTCTGCCCCGGTGAGGTCGGCGGCCCGACAGGAGCTGACCCCCTGATAGTATGCCCGAAGCGGCGAGACGGCGATTCCCCCCTTGCAGTGGATGCGCGCCACCCTGGGGGTATCCGTCTCCACCTCCACCCCCATGATCCTGGCCACCTCGGCGGTTACCGCTGGCCCTCCCGCCTTACAGATTTTCACTGAAGCCCGGCCCTCCACTATGGCCTCGGCCGCCGCCTCGCAACCGGGTAGGCCGCAAGCTCCGCAGTTGCTCTGAGGGAGCACTTTGAGGACCTCCTCCACTCGAGGGTCCACCTCCACGTAGAAACGACGAGAGGCCACAGCGAGCAGCATCCCCAGCAGCAGGCCGATGCCCGCCAGGCTTATCAACGCCTTCCAGACCAGATCCCAGTCCATCTCCCCTCTCCAAGACGACGAGAGATCGTGCTACCTCACAGGTTGAACATCCCGGCGAAACCCATGAAAGCCAGCGAGAAGAGGGCGGCGGTTATGAAGGCTATGGGTACGCCCCGGAAGAACCTGGGTATGGGCGCGTCCTCCAACCTCTCCCTTATGGCCGCGAAGAATATGAGCACCAACGAGAACCCCACCGCTATCCCCACCGAATATACCACCGCCTCCAAAAACCCGTACTGATAAGCGATGTTCAGCTTGGTGAAAAAGCCGGGCTTCACGCTCTCGGTGGCCGCCGCGAACACCGCGCAGTTGGTGGTGATCAGGGGCAGGTATATCCCCATGGCCCGGTACAGCGGCGGGCTGGTCTTCTTTATCACCATCTCCACGAACTGGACCAAGCTGGCGATGATCAGGATGAAGGCCGGTATGTACAGGAATTCACCCACTCCCAGGGGCTCCAAGACCAGATTCCAAGCGATCCAGCTCACCGATGAGGCCATGGTCATCACGAAGATCACCGAGAGACTCATGCCAATGGACGTCTCCAGGCTGCTGGAGACCCCGAAGAAAGGGCACAGGCCTATGAAGCGGATCAGCAGTATGTTGGAGACGATGGCTGCCCCGAAGAAGATGAGGAAAAATCTCCAGGCCTCGTTCATCAGGACTCTCCTCCCTTGAACCTCTTCCGGCGCAGCTGATACCACTGCAACAGGGCGGAAAGCAGGGCGAAGGTCAAGAACGCCCCCGGGAACATGATGAGGATTATGGGCGCCGACCTCACCTTGAGATCGATCACGGTGGTGTCGAAAAGCACGATCTTCCCGGTGCCGAACAGCTCCCTGATGACGCTCATCACCAAAAGGACCATCGTGTATCCCAGCCCTATCCCCAGGCCATCCACGGCCGCGTACTTGACCTCGTTCCTGGAGGCATATCCCTCAGCCCTGGCCAAAATCATGCAGTTCACCACGATGAGGGGGATCCAGACGCCGAGTCGCTCATAGATCGCCGGCAGTGTCTTCAGGGTCAAGTCCACGATGGTCACGAAAGAGGCGATCACCACTATGTAGATGGGTATCCTCACTTGATCGGGGATAAACTTCCGCAGAAGGGAGATGATGACGTTGGAACAGGTGATCACGAAGATCACCGCCAAGCCCATGAAAATACAGTTCTCGACCCGGGTGGATATGGCCAGGGGAGAACAGAGCCCCACCATGAGCACCAAGAGGGGGTTGGAATCAAGGATTCCCTTCTTGAGTTCGCCCCAGAGAGTTTTTCTCTCCTCCAAGGCTCAACCCCCCTTTTCCACTATCGTCCTCCACATGTCCAAAGCCATGTTGACCCCAGAGGTAACGCCCTTGGAGGTATAGGTGGCGCTGGTGTAGGCGTCCACGTCCACCCTCAGGGTTAACCTCTCCGGCCCCTTCCCCAGGAACTGCGAAATGTACTCCTCGTCCTCCAGTACCTTTGATCCGAGACCAGGAGTCTCCTCGTTCCTTATGAAGTCCAGCCCCACCACTTTGCCCTCCCGGTCCACGCCCACCGCCATGACGATGAAGTTATAGCCCTTGCTTTTGAGGACGAAGGCGTACCCCACCGTCTCGCCCCCCTTGCCCTTGCCTCGGAAGACGCTTATGAGATCCGGAAAGGAATCCTGCAACATACCAGCCAGATCCGGACTCTCCTCCCCCACCGCCCCCAGTGGCGCCAAAACCCTGTCCGCCGCCGATGCCTTCCTCTTGCGCTCCTGGGCCTCAATCCTGTCCTTCACCAGGGCATCCACGAATCCCAGGGCTAATGCGGCAATGGCGCAGACGAGGAAAAGCCTCAGGCTAAGATCGACAAGCTTTTTCATCCTGATTTCCTGCCCTTCTTACCACCCTTTGCGTACCCGTGAGGGAACACATAACGGTCGATAATGGGGGTCAACCCGTTCATGAAGAGGATGGAGAACATCACGCCCTCGGGATTGTTGGACCAGAAACGCATGAGCCACGTGATCAAGCCCAGCCCCACTCCATATATGATCCTCCCACCACGAGAAAGGGGGCTGGTGACATAATCGGTGGCCATGAAGATGGCACCGATGAGAAGACCACCGGCCAACACGTAAAACAGGGGGTCCCTTCCTATCACGGCCGTGAGCAACGCCACCGTCCCCACATAGGACACGGGTATCCGCCAGTCGATGATCCTCACCGCCAAGAGGTACAGCCCCCCCAAGATCAGGAGAGCCGCCGATACCTCTCCTAGGCAACCCCAAGGATTGGCGAAGAGCAGGGGCTTATAGTAGGTGGAGGCCTGGATCCCCTGGGGCACACCCGCAGGCCCCAAGGGACTGGTGGAGGGATCGTAGACTATTTTCATGGCCGCCAAGGGAGAGGCCCCGTTGGCCACATCCACCGCTTTTTCGATCAACCTGTGGGTGGAAGTGGATGCTATCCCTATCTCCGCCGACTTCACGTACCCCGCTGCCACGTGGGAAGCCCAGGAGACGAAGACCACCGCCCTTCCCACCAGGGCAGGATTGAAGATGTTATGGCCCAGGCCGCCGAAAACCTGTTTGCCCAAGGTGGTGGCCACCAGCCCTCCCACTAAGGCTATCCACCAAGGCAAGTGAGGAGGAAGGGTGAGGGCCAGAAGGAGGCCGGTGAGGAATGCGCTTCCGTCTTCCAGGGTAATCTGAACCCTTCTGGCCACCTGCACTAAGTATTCCCCCAGAAGGGCTCCCACGACCGAGAAGAATATCACGTAAAAGGCGTGCACCCCGTGGATCACCACGCTGTAGATAGTCACCGGCATCAGGGCCAGGATCACCTGAAGCATTATGCTGCGGGTGGTTATACGTTCCCGGATGTGGGGCGACGAGGAAAGGACCAGCCTATGTGCCTCCAACTCCCCCTCCTCAGGAAGACTGTGACGTTTCTGCCTTACCCTCTTGTTGTTTCTTGTGAGCGGTCAGTTCGGCCTTTCCGAGTCTTATGAGCTGTACCAGCTGGTTTTTGGTGGGACAGGTGTAGGCGCAAGAACCGCATTCCATGCAATCTAACACGTCCAACCTCTCCAGCTCCTCCAAGTTACCCACGAAGGCCCCCTTGGCCAGCTGGGTGGGCACCAGCCTCATGGGGCAAACCGCCAAGCATCTGCCGCAGCGGATGCAGACGGGAGCCCTGGGAATCTCGTAATCCACCTCCCCGCTGGAGAACACCAAGATGCCGGAGGTGCCCTTCACCACGGGCACCTCCAGGGTATACTGCGCTATGCCCATCATGGGCCCTCCCATGATCACCTTTGAGGCCTGGGCGGTTAGCCCACCGCAGCTCTTGATGGCTTCCGAGAAGGTGGTCCCGAGAGGAACCAGTATGTTGGAGGGGTTGGCCACTATGGACCCGGTGACCGTCACCACCCTCCTTACCAGGGGCAAACCGGTACGGAAATAGTAGGCGATGGCTTGGGCGGTACCCACGTTGTTCACCACCACCCCCACGTGCATGGGAAGTCCCCCGGAGGGTACCTCCCTACCCAGAACCCTGGAAATGAGCACTTTCTCCGCCCCCTGGGGGTAGCGGGTGGGAAGGGTGAAGACTTCCAGGTCGTACGTGTGGGCCACCTCGGAAATCCGCCCTATGGCCAGGGGCTTGTTGCTCTCGATGGCGATTATCCCCCTCTTGGCGCCCAGCGCCTTCATGATGATCATGAGTCCCGTGACCACCTCTTCCGCCCTCTCCACCATGATGCGGTAATCGGAGGTCAGATAGGGCTCACACTCGGCGCCGTTGATGATCACCGTGTCGATGGGATAGTCCTTGGGAGGCGAGAGCTTCACGTGGGTGGGGAAGGCCGCGCCCCCCAGGCCCACGATGCCCGACCTCCTGATGGCCTGCACGATATCCGCAGGCTCCATCTCCTGCCAGATAAGAGGCCGCAATCCGGGATCTCTGGCCTCCTCCCCATCGTTCTCTATGAAGATGGACTCCACCTCTTTGCCCGTGGGATGGGGGTGAGGAGCTATCCTAACCACCGTCCCTGACACGCTGGAATGCACCGGGGCGCTCACGTAGGCGTCGGAATCCCCGATGAGGGTACCCATGTAGACCCTGTCCCCCTTGCCCACCACCGGCCGGCAGGGCGCGCCCACGTGTTGTACCAGGGGTATTATCACGGTTTCGGGAGCTGGAACCTTGCGGATGGGCTTCTCGGCGGTTAGCTCTTTGCGGTCGGGTGGGTGAACGCCTCTGGTAATCCTTCTTCTGCCGAGCCGTTCTATAACCGATATCAGAGGGGACGACATTGTTACTGCATCTCCCAAGGCCGCGCTCCAGAAGGCGAATCAACACCAAAGTGTAATTTATACCCCAATTTCCCCCTTGTCCAGTCCGAATGACCATATTTCGCAAATTAAAGCGCACCAGGGAAAACCGCAGAAGAGCGGAGGCCAACGCGCCCAATGCATGGCCACGCTCGGGATCTCGTGGCCCCGCTGGTGCTATTATGAAGCTGCAAGCATGGATCCTTGACAGGATGTCTGGCTTGGGCTTTTCCCCCCACACGATTGTCCACGGCGACACATTTAAGGCCGTTTAAGAGAAATGGATGTTAGAGCTAGTGCCAGCGGGAAACCTTTCCCGATTAGGTAAAACCATGCTCGCTGAAGCGGTGGTGATGCCCATGGAATGTCGCGGGGTGGTGGAGAGGATAGAGAAAGACAAGGTCTGGGTACGCCTGCTACGCTCCCAAAGATGCGATAGCTGCCCGGGCTGCGGCCTGCTGTCCAAAGAACCCAGAAACCGAGTGGAGCTGGAACTGCCCTCCACGCGGGCACTGAAAGAGGGAGACGAGGTAGTCATGACCATGCCCAACCGGAGGCTCTTTCTCGCCTTCGCCCTGGTCTTCGGCATCCCGGTTCTGGCCATGGTAACCGCCTACGGAATGGCCTCGCTCATCGTGGGCCTCATCTCTCCCAGCTCCACTGGCACGGTGGCGGTTCTGGCGGCGGCTGCCTCCGGATTGCTCTCTTTTTATCTGGTGGTCAAGGGAACCAATAGGTCTTCCATGGAGCCGAAGATCACCATCTACCCCAAACAAGGCGTAAACCATGTCCAGGCGGAAGAGGATCCCATCGATTGAGGGAAATCCTGCTCCCTCCCTGGAAGTCAGCCTTTCCCCCGTGAAGTCCAATGCATTTGCGCGTGGCTTTTATTCACGGTAGCTCACCGTCCCAGACCTCGACTCCCGTGCCCGTTACCTCTCCCAGTAAAGCCACTGGAACCTCCTCGTTTTAGGGTTGAAAACCCGATTACCGACTCCCTAAAGGCCACCGCACTACCATTTCGATTTCCCGGCACGTGTCCGAGCGTGGTAGAAATGAGTGAGGAACCCAAACCGGCCGGAGAGGATCCGGGCATGTGAGCGCCTCCATCTAAGACGAGGGAGAGACGATGGGCGGCGTCACCACCAGCGATTCATGGGCATCATGAGGTCACAGGGATTTAAAAGGCGGTGAGGTCCTTTGGCGGAGAGAATCGTGGTAGGTGCGGGTCTTTCTGGACTCACGGCGGCCATTTGCTTAAGGCGCCAAGGCCATGAGGTCAGGGTCTTGGAACGCCGGGACGGGGTGGGGGGCCCGGCCCGGGACCTTCCCACCGGGGATCTTACCTACATGATGGCCGACGGGACCCCCATTCAACTGGAGAGGTTGAGCCGCTACATAGGATTTGACTTAGCTCCCGCCTGCCTGCCTCTGAGGCGCATCCGGGTTAACAGTTTCGGGAAGTATTACGAGGTGGAGTTTCCCCCAAACCTTCCCACCTGGCTGGTGGAGAGGGGCCCGCGCCCCACTTCCCTCGACCAATACCTTTACCGCATGGCGTTGGGCATGGGGATCAGGTTCGAGTTCAACCATGCCATAAGGACCAAAAAGGACTTGGACCAGCTTCCGCCCCGAACCATCCTGGCCACCGGGCTCTCCAAAGACGTCTTTCAAGCCCTGGGGATTCCCTATCTTCCCTCCTATGGGTTTCTTGCTCAAGGTCCCCGTTTCGTGCTGGAGGCATTCCCTTTGGTCATCGTCTACATGGACCGCCATTCCTGGGACTACGGCTTCTTCTCTCACGTAAACGGCATAGGGGGCGCACTGCTCTTTCAGCGGAAAAAGCCCCTCTCGCCCGAGGCCAAGATGTGGTTTGTGGAGACCCTGGCCCGGGAGGGCATCGAGTTCTCCCATTGGTGGGACGTGGACCTGGCCGGGATCCCGGCAGCTTCCCTGAAGAACCCCAGGCTCTTCCACGGAAGGTTCATACTGGCGGGGACCCTTTCCGGGGCCATGGACCCCCTCCTCCTTTTCGGGGTGCATGGTGCCCTGGTCACCGGGAGGGTGGCCGCCCAGGCGGTGGATGACCCTGAGAGGGCCATAAGGGAATTTCGCAGGATAAACCTGTTCTGGCGCTGGAGTTTCTTGAACCGCAGCCTGGTGGAGGCCACCCATCCCTGGGGCATGAAACTAGCCAGCAGGATGATTCTGGAACTTTATCCTTTATACGCTCCCCTGACCCTCAGATATCTATTCCTCACCGTCCCCGGCTGGCTCAGGATTTGAGTCTTTTCGAGACCGGTCCCGGCAAACCCGCCACCCCTAGCGGCCTTTCCTCGCCCTTCCCAGCCATGCATGAACCCCGGGGTTTCCCGGCCCTGAGGGAGACAACCCGAACCCATTCCCGATAAAGGACGATGAAGGGCCCTTCACCCATTCCCATGCCCCCGGGATCCCCCTCACACGAAAAGGGTTAGGCTGCGAAAATCCCGTTTGGGAGGCTGGGAGCCAGTCCGGGCGGGACGCCCTATGGGCAAGATCGCCAGGGGACGCCAATGCTCGGGTAACCCCAGGGTTTCCGCCACCTCTCCCTCGTGAAAGGCCCCCACCCAACAAGAACCCAACCCCAAAGCGGTGGCGGCCAACAGTATGTTCTGCACCGCCGCCGCGGTGTCTTGGATGGCGTAAAGCTCCACCCCCCTACGCCCGTAAGCCCGTGCGTGGGCTTCCAGGTCGGCGCAGACCACGATCGCCACTGGGGCCTGGGCCACGAAACCTTGTCCCAGGGCTGCCCTTGCCAATGAACGACGCACCTCATGGTCTCTCACCACCACGAAACGCCATGGTTGGACGTTACCCGCGGATGGCGCGGTGCAAGCGCAGCGTAGCAGTACCTCCACTTCCCCGTCGGAAACCTCCGCATCGGGAGCGAAGGACCTCACGCTGTGCCTTCTTCGCATGGCTTCGAAAAGGTCCATCTCCACCCCTCCTCGCTTTTTTCAGGCCTTAGGGTCTCACCCACGCGTGCCCTGCACTCCCTCGAGCTCGCCTACGCCCTTTTGATCGTGACATCGGCGAGGTCCTGGCGGCGGAAAAACTCGCTCCCACCGTAGAGATAAACTGCGAAAAGGGAGTTTTGTCTCGAAAACAGTTTAAAGCCCCCAACTTGGAGAAAAAGCAAGCGAACCTCGAGGGTTTCTGTATTCATACCTCGAGATTCCCTGTATACCCCACGATCAGGAAAACCATGCCCAAGGCCGAAGCACCCCTTGGAGACCGGTACTCAACGCCCAGGAGAGCAGAGCTCACGCCCGGACGGCGTTGCGGATAGCCTGGGCAAGAAGTTCTGCTGCCGCCACCATGAGTATCTCTACCGGAGCCTCCTTGTCCCCCACCGAGGCAGCGAACACGGTGTCTCCGTCCCACCTGGTATGGCTGGGAGAGGTGGCTTTGGCGATGCCGTGGTGGCCCGCACGGGCCAAAAGGCTCACCTCCACCTTGGTGAGCCGGGCATCGGTGATGATGACCCCCAAAGTGGTGTTGGTCCCGGGGGGAGGTGCCTCAGGTGGCGCCCCCGCGGCCTTCAGAAGGAAGGCAGCGGTGTCCAGAAAACCTCCTTGGGGATCCCGAGCTCCGGCGATGATCTCCCCCCGCTCGTCCACCACATCCCCAAAGGCGTTGACCACCGCCAGGGCGAACATCTTCACCCCATCAGACATCTGAAGGTGGGCGGTGCCCAGCCCTCCCTCGCTGCACCACTGCATACCCAGGACCTTACCCACCGTTGCCCCGGTTCCCGCCCCAACGGCCCCGGAGAGGCAAAGCTCCCGCTCGGCCCCCTCGCATGCCCGGTACCCCATGGACGCATCGGGTCGGGCGGAGGGACTGCCCACCGCCAGGTCGTATATCACTGCCGCGGGCACGATGGGCACTGGCCCGGCGGGGGTAGGATACCCGATGCCCCGTTCCTCCAGATAACGCATAACCCCTTCCGCTGCCGCCAGACCGAAGGCGCTGCCCCCAGTGAGGAGGATGGCGTTGGCCCCTGCCACCGTGAAAAGGGGGTTCAGGAGGGCCGTCTCCCGGGTGCCCGGTGCCAAGCCCCTGACCTCCACCCCGCTAATCGAACCAGTGGGCAGAAGCAGTACCGTGCATCCGGTCCTGCCCACCTCGTCTTGAGCGTTCCCCAAGAGAACGCCTTCCATGGTGAATCCCAAACTCATCCCTCCTCCACCTGGTTGGACCACTTCGACGAATCCGGCACTGCCTCATGGCTCTCGCTGCCCTCGGATTCGGCCGCAAACCCCGCCCGCAAAAGCTTTTTGGCCAGCTCAAATCCCTCCCTGGGGGTTAATATCTCGCCTTCCAGCTGCCTTGCCCTCAACTCCCTTAGCAGCCTTCCCACCAACGGACCCTCCTCTATTCCCAATTCCTCCATGAGATCCCTGCCGTTCAGGAGGGGTTCTAACTCCTCCTGTTTAACATTTATTTCCAATAGTGTCCTACATAGTTCCACATAGCGGCACAGTCCTTCCTCGGTGGTGAGAGGCCCTCGCGTGGCGAAACGATCGGCAGTGGAAAGCAAAACCACGTCCACCAGCACGTCCCCCAATCTCCCAGCCAATCTTGCCGGGGTTCGAAAGCTCAATCTACCCCCCAGGGCCAGACCTATGTCCATATGCATGGAAACCACCTTGACCAAGTATTCGGAAGCCTTTCGGGAAAGCCTCAACCTCGCTGCCATGGAAGCCGTTTTCTCGGCGCTCGCCTTCTGATGGCCGAAAAAGTGGATTTTCCCTTCCTCGTCAACGCTGAAGGATTCCGGTTTTCCCGCGTCATGGTACAGGGCGGCCAGCTTAAGGAGAGCCCAACGGGGGTAGTTGTCATAAAGGGGGTTTTCCATGTGTTCCCTGATAGTCTCCCCAAACCCTGCGTAGATCGCCTCCGGGTCACGAATAATCCGCTCCAGTTCTCTTAGGGTCTCCAGGGTGTGAGACCACACGTCCAGGTGATGGTAGGCGTTCTGCGGCACCCCTACCGTGTCGGCAAGCTCGGGGAAGACGGAAATGAGCAGGGAGAGCTTTTCCATTTCCGAAAAAATATCTGCGCATCCCTGGAGAGCGAGAGACTCCATTATCTCGGAGGCCACCCTCTCCCCCGGACATCTGGAAATGAGGGTGGCGTATTTGCGCATGTGGTTAAGGGTCCTTTCCTCGTATTCCATCCCCAGAAGGTGACGGAAACGCACGCCCCTGAGTATCCTCACCGGGTCGTCGAGAAAGGTGTGGTTGCCGCACTCCCGCAGCACTCCCTCCGATAGATCCTTCCATCCATAGCCGGTGTCGATGATGTCCTGAGGCAGACGCGCCTCCCCTTTCTCCACCAGCTTCAGGACGTCGATGGCCATGGCGTTTATGGTGAAGTCCCGTGTCCAGAGGTCATCGCGCACCCCCTTGCCTTTGATGGGGGAGAAATCCAGGGTTCTCAAGGTCCCCCTATCCCTGAGAGTGACCCGCTGGATCTCCTCCTCCTCGTGGAGGGCGAAGCAGTTGCCGTCGAACCTCTTCGCCACCGCCTCCGAGAGCATGGCGGGGGAAGCGGATGTCACGAAATCCACGTCTGCGGGGACAAATCCCAGCAAAAAATCCCTGACGTATCCACCCACCAGGTATATCTCCCCCACCCTAAGGGTGGCGAGGAAGGAGAGACACGAGCCCAACAGGGGATCCTTTTTCTCGATCTCCGCGAACCCCAGGCATCTGGGAAGTTCTCTTTTCATGGGCGAAAAGACGTTCCTTGCTACGCTTCGGGACACAGGTCATAAGCGACCCCGCATGATCTGGGGATCTTCCATCGACGTGGAAGGACTCACCTCCAGGAACAAAAACGATCTCCACTTCCCACCAGCTATTCTACCAACTAGCCACCGCAAACAAGCTCGCGACCGCCCCCGTGCTCATTGGGGCCTCGCCCTCGGGGAACCGAGGCTGCGATTGACCCGCAGCCTATAAATCCGGGGTTCTTCTCTGCCTAGACCACACAAAAGCAGCGCGGAATCGCGTCAATCCCTGACCCAGTAAACCCGGGCGAAGTCGGAACCTTCTTGCCACTTTATGTCCAAATGACCGGAATAGGCCCTCTCGAATTCCTTGCCCAATCTCTCAGCGAGGGTTCTGTCGGTGGTCTCTATGATGATCTCGTCGGCCTTCTCCTCTATGTGGTAGATGCGGGCGGCGATGTTCTTTCGCAGCTTCTTCTCGGCCACGCTTCGGATGAGATTCTTGGCCTCCTCTTTGTGGCGCTGGAGAAAACCTCCTTTTAGGTGCACCACTCCGTTAACCATTCCCCGGGTGACCCGCTCACAACCGGGACAAAGGTGCTTCTCGTAACCGTTCCCCTTCACTGCCTTTTCCCTGACCTTCTCGTCGAAGGCCCAACGGTGACCGTCGTACACGGCGAAGCAGGAAGGACAGATGATCATGGCAGAACCTCCTCCTCACGGACCGAGAATTCAATCCGACCTACGCAACTCCGAAAGCAGAGCCCTCTTCACCACCTCCCTCATTTCATCCCGGTTGGTGACGGTGAGGTCATAAACCTTAACGTCCGGCCTGGAAAGCAGTGTATCCACGAAGGGAAGGCTGTACGCCGGAATGGTGGCCAAAACGGTGACGTCCTTCGAAAGCCTGTTTTTCAGCGCTTGCAAAAAGGCGCGAGAGTGGAGCTCCATCTTGCCTATCTCGTCGATCACCAGTAAATCGGCGTCTTGATGCATGCTGATGGCCGGCAGGGCAACATCTTCAAACGCCCTCAAATCCACAGAGTACCTGCCCACCTTCACCGGCGAACCGCCGCCCAGGGTGGCCATCACCGCCTTTCGGCCCCGTAGATCCCTAACTTGAAAACCTGACCTCTTCCCGCCTTCCCTTATCTCCTCCGTGACGAAGCCCATGACCCTAATACCATAATCGGCAAGTTCCTCACAGAGCCGCAGCACCAAAGTGGTCTTCCCGCTTCCCGGCCTTCCCCTCACCAAGTGGATCATCCCCATTGCACACTCCCTATCATCTTTTTACCTACTACAGGGTGCCATTAAACGGCCGTGCCGGGTGTCCGGGTCAGAGAAAAAAAATCGCAAGGCCACCTTTTTCTCGGCCCAGAGCCTCACCCCGAAGTGGGAGCGCTCGCCTCGGAAGCGGAGAGGACGCGTCCCCCGTCCCGGTAGAGCCGGGGAACCCGAGAACCTATACCACAAACCACCTCGTAGTTGATGGTTCCCAAAAGCGCGGCCATCCTCTCCGCCCCCACCTCCTCTTGGCCCTCACCGCCCATGACCAACACCTCTTGTCCCACCGGATAACGGTCCTCACCCAGGTCCACCATGCACAGGTCCATGCAGATGGTTCCCGCCAGCGGATACGTCTTCTCCCCTATCTTCACCCGCCAGCGGTTGGAAAGGGACCTGCGAAGGCCGTCAGCGTATCCCAGTGGAAGAACGGCAATCCATCCCGGCCTGGCGAGACGGTAGGTAAGCCCGTAGCTCACCCCCTCTCCGGCATCCACCCGAAGAAGATGGCAGATGCGCGTGTGCAAGGACATGGCCGGCCGCAGGTCCAAGGCCCCCCTGAAATCCTCCCCGGGCAGTAAGCCGTACATGGCTATGCCCAGCCTGATCATGTCCAACCGGGCCTCCGGATGGGCCACTGCGGCTCCTGAGGCAGCGGCATGTCGTAAAGGAGGCCGGACCCCCTCCCCTTCCAGCTCACTTAAGAAATGGAGAAACACCTCCATCTGCCGCCTGGTGAAGGGATGTCCCGGCTGAGAGGCCATGGCGAAGTGGGTGTAAACCCCCTCTAGACAGAGGCGAGGATCCTTTTCGGCGGCCATGGCCAACTGCAGGGCCTCGTGGGGCGGAGCACCTACCCGGTGCATGCCGGTGTCCACCTTGACGTGCACCTTAACCGCCCTCCGGTGCCTACCTGCCTCCTGGGCAAGGGCCTCCAAATAGCGGAAGGAATAAACGGTGGGCACCAGGTCCAACTCCACCACCCGGCGGGCCGATTCGGGAGGAGGCTCGAAGAGCAAGTGGAGGGGGGCCTTTATTCCCGCCGCGCGGATCCTCTCCGCCTCCTCTATCAAGGCCACCCCCAGCCGCTGGGCTCCTGCCTCCAAAGCGGCCCTGGCCACCGGCACGTCGCCGTGGCCATAACCATCCGCCTTGACCACGGCCATGAGGGCGCAGGAATCCCCAACCAAACGCCGATAGAGCCGCACGTTGTGGCGGACGCAGTCCAGATCCACCAGGGCCCAGGTAGGTCGGTGAGGGAAGGGCAGGTTTCTCCCGGCGACGTTCAACGCCTCTCTTACCTCCCCAGGAGGGAACCCAGGGCCAGGGGCAAGTGGGAAACCAGATCGCCTGCGAGGAAGCCCACCGGTCCCACCACGCTGGCGGCGATCTCGGCGGACTTGCCGTGCAGGTAGACCCCGGAGGCGGCGGCCGAGAGAGGGGTTGCCCCTTGAGCAGCCAAGGCGGACACCGCTCCCGTGAGGACGTCACCGCTTCCCGCGGTGGCCAGGCCTGGCAAAGCCAGGGGGTTTATGTACACCTTCCCTTCTGGTGAGACCACCAAGGTGTAGGCGCCCTTCAGAACGGTCACGCACCCGAACCTCCGGGATGCCTCCATGGCCGAACCCAATCGGTCGCTTTGGATTTCCTGCGGACTCTTGCCCAGAAGCCTCCCCAGCTCCCCCGGATGAGGCGTGATGACGGTGGGAAAGATTCTTTCCTCCATTATGGTGGGGTTGAGAGCAGCCGCATTGAGGCCGTCGGCGTCCAGGACCAAGGGCTTGGACCACCTGGCGAGCAACCTCCACACCGCCCTGACGGTCCCCTCTTGCCTTCCCAGCCCAGGACCCAGGGCCAACACGTCGAAGCGGCTTTCCAGCGACAACACCTCCTCCGCCGCCTCCTCTGCCAGGTGGCCGGATCCCTCGTCGGACAGGGGTATGGTCATGACCTCGGTGAGTTTCACCTCCATTATGTCGTGGAGTCGGGACGGCACCCCCAAGGTGACCACGCCGGCGCCGCTCCGCATGGCCGAGAGGGAACAAAGAGCGGCTGCTCCGGTGAGGCCGACGGAGCCCCCCACTACCAGCACCCTCCCGCACTCCATCTTATGGGCATGGGATGATCTCCGGGGCAGCAGGGAAGCGACCTCGCGGTCCTCTAAAACGGTGAAATCACTCTTCACTATCCCTTCCATCAAGCGGGGGGGGATCCCGATGTCCACCACCACCAGCTCACCCACCAGCTCGGATGCGGGATAGAGGTAAAGCCCCACCTTCGGCCAGGCGAAGGTCACGGTGCGGGTCGCCCTCACCGCCGCCCCCGCCACCTCACCCGTGGCTGCATCCACCCCGGAGGGCACGTCCACGCTCAGCACCCTCACTCCGGAGGAGTTGATGGAATTGATTATATCGGCGTGCACCCCCATGGGGACCCCCTGGAAGCCGGTGCCGAATATGGCGTCGATCACCAGGTCGGCCCCAGCGAAGCGCTCCGGCGGAGGTGTTATGTCCGCCCTCTTCACCTCACCCCCCACCTCCAAGAAACGCCGGTAGTTCTCCAGGCAATCCTCGGACAGGTCCACGGCTCCCCCCAGCAAGAACACCTCCACCGAGTATCCCCATTCCCTGAGATAGCGGGCGGCCACTAAACCGTCGCCCCCGTTGTTGCCCTTCCCAGCCACCACTATCACCTTCTTGCCGGGCGCTGGGCCCAGCATTTCCCGGGCATGCTCCGCCACCCTCCGTCCTGCCCTCTCCATCAACCGCAGGGAAGGGATCCCGCTCTCGATGGCCGCCCGATCCAGGGCTTTCATCTCCTCGGGGAAGACCGCTCTCAACGCTCAGACCTCCTCGCTATTCCCTCGGGGCCCCATTCGCCATTCCACCCCGTCCCCTTCTGGACGGGCCAAGGCGAAGGCCACCGCCACCGCGTATCCGCCGGTGTGGGAGACGCTCACCAGAACCCTATCCACTCCTAACTCCGCCGCCCTCGAGAGGGCTCCGCCCCGCAGTTCCAGTCTCGGCTCTCCTTTCGCTCCCGCGATAAGCACCAGGTCCTTCCATGAAAGGTCCACCATCCCCGTGCCCAGCGCCTTGGAAGCCGCCTCCTTGGCAGCAAAGCAGGCGGCGAGACATGGGGCAGGATCCCTCCGAGCCCCGCAGCGAGCCCTCTCCTCCTCCGAAAAAATCCTCTCCAAGAAGCGCTCGCCGTGGCGGAGGACGGCTCTACGGATCCTCTCCACCTCCACTATGTCCACGCCCACGCCCAGCACTGCCATATCGTCAAAGCGAGAACACCTCGGGGGGAGCTACGCCCGACCCCAAAGCGGGCTGGTCAGCCTTCCCGGTACTTCCTCGGTCGATCCCGACCTTCATCATTGCATACTTCCACATGCGCATGAGGCGCCCCTTCCCGAGGGGGCCTCCATACCCGACCTCGCTCGAGGCTATTCCACCGTCACGGTCTTGGCCAGGTTGCGGGGCTGATCGACGTTGCAACCCCTGAGCTTGGCGATGCGGTAGGCCAAAAGCTGCAGTGCGGGGGCCATCACCACCGGGTTGAACTGCGGCCTGGTGCGGGGCACGTAGATAACCTCTTCGCAGATGTCCTTCAGTTCCCGATCTCCCTGGGTGGTGATGGCTATCACCGGTGCCCCCCGGGCCTTCACCTCCTCCACGTTGGCCCGGGTCTTTTCGTAGACCGAGTCGTGAGGGATGAGGATGACCACCGGAAACCCAGGGTGGAGAAGGGCGATGGGTCCGTGCTTCATCTC
>JACVJK010000039.1 GCA_015711955.1 Actinomycetota bacterium
ATATACATCCTGGGATGGGGTTGGCTCTTTGTATGGCTCGGGCTTCACGGTTCCAACCCCGCAGCGGCCTTTCGCTTGGGAGTTAAACCCTTCATCCTCGTGGACTTGGGGAAAGCCTTGCTGGCCTCCTTGGCCTTGCTCGGTCTGCCCAGAAGGCTCAGGCACGAGATCGCCATTTAAAGGCTGGAAGGAACGGGAAGAAATAAGCCGGACATGGAAAGAAGAAGGGTAAGCATCACCGACACCACCTTGAGGGATGCCCATCAGTCCTTGTGGGCCACTCGCATGCGCCTCACCGACATCCTCCCCATAGCCGAGAGGATCGACGACATCGGCTATCACTCGGTGGAGGTTTGGGGTGGCGCCACCTTCGACGTATGCATGCGTTTTCTCAACGAGGATCCTTGGGATCGCCTCTACCGCATACGGGAGAAGATAAAAAGGACCAAACTCCAGATGCTGCTCCGTGGGCAGAATCTGGTGGGATACCGCCACTATGCCGATGACCTGGTAGAGGAGTTCATCAAAAAGGCGGTGGCCGGGGGGATCGACATCATCCGCATCTTCGATGCCTTAAACGACGTGAGGAACATAAGGAAGGCCATAGAGGTCACCAAGAAGGAGGGCGCCCATGCCCAGGGCACCATATGCTACACCATAAGCCCCGTCCACGACATCGAGAGCTACGTCAAGACCGCCAAGGAAATCGTGGAACTGGGGGCCGACTCCTTGTGCATCAAGGACATGGCCGGGATACTGGCGCCCTATACCGCTTACGAGCTGGTGAAACGGCTGAAGGAAGAAATAGAGGTGCCCATCCAGATCCACGCCCACGCCTCCACCGGCATGGCCGCCAGCACATACATAAAGGCCTTCGAGGCGGGGGCTGACGTGGTGGATTGCGCGGTGGCGCCCCTTTCCCTCTACACCAGCCAGCCAGCGGTGGAGACGCTGGTGGCCTCTCTCAGGGGGACCCCTTACGAGCTGGACCTGAACTTCGACGCCATACGGGATGTATCGGAGTACTTCGAGGTGGTCTCCAAGAAGAGGAAACTCATGGGTCAGGAACAACCCCTCATAGACATCACCACCATAACCCACCAGATACCGGGAGGGATGGCCACCAACCTCATCGCCCAGCTGGAACAGCAGAACGCCCTGGACAGGATGGAGGAGGTGCTGGAGGAGATCCCCCGGGTCAGGGAGGACCTGGGTTATCCCCCGCTGGTAACCCCCACCAGCCAGTTGGTGGGCACCCAGGCGGTTTTCAACGTCATCTTGGGGGAGCGTTACAAGATCATCCCCAGGGAGATAGAGAACTACGTCCGGGGATATTACGGCAAGCCTCCTGCTCCCATCAGCGAGGAGCTCAAGGCCAAAGTACTCAAGGGGGAGGAGCCCATCCAGTGTCGTCCTGCTGACTTGCTGGAACCGGAGCTGCCCAAGGCCAAAAGGGAACTCGACCCCGAGCTGGTGGAGAAGGAGGAGGACTACATCTCCTACGCCATATTCCCCGACGCCGCCCTCAAGTTTTTCAAGTGGAGAAAGAACCCCGTAATCGACCTGGAGGAAGAGGAACCTCCCCAGAAAGTCATGGAACGTCGCGAGAAGAGGTACATGGAGGAGGCAGCCATCGAGGAGCTGGCGGAGACCGTAACCGCTCGGGTGAGCGAGGCGGTGCTTCAAGCCTTCCAGAGCCTCTCCATAACCATAAGCTTGGGAGACCGCTCTTTGAGCGAGAGCGCCGTTGCCGCCTCCCGCAGGGAAGCGGCCACCCATGCGGAGCCCTCGCGGGAAGAGCTGGGGCTGGTCCAAGTAAGGGCCCCCATGGTAGGCACCTTCTACATAACCCCCACCCCCGGAGCGGAACCTTTCGTCCGGGAAGGGGACATGGTGCGCAAGGGTCAGACCCTGTGCATGATCGAGGTGATGAAACTCTTCAACGAGATCTCCTCCCCAGTAAGCGGTAAGGTGGTCAGGATCCTCGCCGAGCACGGAAAGGGCGTGGAATACGATCAGGTGATCATGGAGATTGAGCCGGCGGAGGATTAGGCCTCTGGACGAAGATCCACGTTTTTCGCGGGACTTATCGGAAAGAGACACAGGGGGCTGATGACGTGTTCCAAAAGGTCCTCATAGCCAACCGGGGAGAGATCGCCCTGAGGATACTGAGAGCCTGTCGCGCGTTGGGGCTCAAGACGGTGGGGATATACTCCAAAGCCGACGCGGACCTACTGCACCTGAGGTACGTGGACGAGAAGGTCTGCGTGGGACCGGCCGCCAGCTCCGAGTCTTACCTTAACATCCGCAACGTCATCGGCGCGGCGGAGATCACCGGGGCCGAGGCGATCCATCCAGGCTACGGCTTCCTGGCGGAGAACGAGGAGTTCGCCATTGCCTGTCGGGAAAACGGTCTAGTGTTCATAGGCCCCCATCCCGAGGCTCTATCCGCCATGGGCCACAAGGCCCGGGCCCGGGAGATCATGGCTCAAGCAGGGGTACCCGTGCTGCCCGGCTACACCTCCCCTAACTTGGACGAATCCGCAGCCATGAGGATCGCCGACGAGTTGGGCTTCCCAATCCTCCTAAAGGCTTCCCTGGGAGGGGGAGGGAAGGGCATGCGGGTGGTCAACGACCGACAGGAGCTGGTCCGGGCCCTACCCCTGGTCAAGGCCGAGGCCAGGCACGCCTTCGGCTCGGAAGACGTCTACATCGAGAAATTCCTCCGCCGGGCCCGCCACATCGAGGTCCAGATCCTGGGAGACCGCCACGGCAACGTGATTCACCTCTTCGAGAGGGAATGCTCCATCCAGCGCAGGAACCAAAAGCTGTTGGAGGAGGCTCCCTCCCCCGCCCTGGACGACGATGCCCGTCGTCGCATTGGTGAGGCGGCCGTCAGGGGCGCCAAAGCCCTGGGCTACGACTCCGCCGGCACCATGGAGTTCCTCTTGGACGAGGAAGGGAACTTCTACTTCATGGAGTTCAACGCCCGCATACAGGTGGAGCATCCGATAACGGAGATGATTACCGGTGTGGACTTGGTCATGGAGCAGATCAAAGTGGCCATGGGCGAGCCTATCTCCCTTCGCCAAGAAGACGTCTCGATAAACGGACATGCCATCGAGTGCCGTATAAACGCCGAGGATTACGAGCGGGGCTTCTTGCCCACTCCGGGAGAGATCACCCGCTGGAGCCCACCCGGCGGTCCTCACGTCAGGGTGGACTCCCACTGCTACCAGGGCTATCACGTCTCCTTCAACTACGACTCCCTCCTGGCCAAGCTCATCGTCCACGGTAGGGACAGGCAGGAGGCCATAAGGATCATGAGAGAGGCCCTGGAAGAGTTCGAGATCGAAGGGATCTCCCACCTCATACCCTTCCACCTGAAACTGCTGGAGGACCCCCGCTTCCTCGCCGGCGATTACCACACCCGCTTCGTGGAACAGGAGATGTTCTGAGCTTGAGCCTGAAGCGGCAGCGGCACTCCCCTTTCCGGGTCTCTATATCTTTTCAGAACCCATACTCAAACCGTGCGAACAAGCGGCCAAGGAGGCGTTGGCATGTCCGAGGGAGAAGCCCCAAGGCGTAAGTCTCCCACGCACCCCGGCGGTAACAGGGCCTTTTCACACGCCGTGCTCCCCCAAATCCCGCCTATCCCTGACCCTTCATGCGAGGGAGCTGAAAATTGAAGGGCTTTCCTCGCTTCCAGATCAGCCTCACCGGGATAAACCCCTGGAATCCCCAAACCGGGACACCACCCGTCGAATTGCACCCTTTCCCCAACCTCTACCCCGAGAGGCGAGCCCATCATGCCTTCGGGGAGGGCCCCAATATCTCCTGGGGTCGGTGCAGGACGACCACCAGGCCTCCCGCCAATATCAGCGCACCCCCCAAGAAGTCGCCCCACCCCAGCCTCTCCCCCAGCGCCAGCCAGCCAAAAAGATATGCGCTCATGGGCTCGAGATAAGAGATCACCCCCACGTGCTGGGCCTTGACCCTCTTCACCGCGTTTATGTAAAGCAATCCCACCGCCCCTGAATGAAGGAGCCCCAGGGCCAGAATGGAAAGCCATCCAGCCCTTTCCAAGGGGAAAGCGCGAAACCCGGTGAAGGGGAGTAAAACCACCACGTTCACCAAGGACTGGTAGAAGGCCACCGTTAAGGCGGGGACCTCCTCCCTCAGCTTCTTCAGGATTAAGAGGAGCAGGGCATAGGTCACGGCGGCCAGCAGCGCGAAAACGACGCCTCCCGTTCGCAGTCCACCTTGACCGCGGGCGGCGGTGGTCATGAGGAAGAGGCCGGTCAGGGAAAGGGTGAGTGCCCCCAAAGTGGCCCCCTCCAATCTTTCCCTCAACACCAGCGGGGCCAGCGCCGCCACCAGCACCGGCGCCAGGTAAGTGATGAACACCGCTTGTCCCAGGGCCAGGTAATCGATGGCCTTGAAAAAGACTAACCAGTGGATGGTCAGCAGGAGCCCGCTCCCCAGAAGCAGTACCGGTTTGCCGCCCAAGCGCAGCCTCGAAGTCTTTCCCGTTGCCAGGGCGACGCCGCCGAAGAACGCGGTGGCCAGGGCCGAGCGCAGCAATACCAGCTGGAACTCGTGACCCGCCAGTCCCGACCATCTAACCATCACCCCCACTGATCCCCAGGCCACGGCTGCCAGCGCCACTCCCAGGTACGAGGCAGGGTCTCTTTTGGCGCTCACCCTTTCCATAGGCGCCTCCCCAACTTGAAAAAGAGGAGGACCAACACCCAAAAGAGTGCGAGCGTGAAGCCCAGAAGGAGTAAGGGGAGCAGGGCCGAGCCACCCTTGTTGGAACTTTCGGATGGAGGCAGCACCACCAGCTCCAAGGTCACGGCCACCGCCGGTGTCAACCTCATGCCCTCCGTTATAACCCCTTCCCGACGGAACACCAACGCCAAGTGGTAGGTCTCCGGCGCCTCCCCCGGGGGAACCCGTACCCGCAGGTCAACGGCCCTGATTTCCCCAGCGGGAACCTCGATGTCGTCCCCCTGCACCCTCACCCATCCGCATTGGGGAGAAATGTCCAAGGTCATACCGGAATCAGTGCAATGAAGTGCCCTTACCGCAGAGCTCACCCTGATCCCTTCAGAGCCCAAGTTGACGAGGTTCACTTGGCCGTGGAAGGAACCACCTGGTTCCACCTCGGCGCGGATCCGGGTGGGGGTAACACCCAGATACTCCACACCATGGGCGAAGGAGGGGAAGGCTGCGCTCAGAGGGAGGGCGAGAAAGGCCAGTGCCAATGAAGCCCAGGCTAGTCCCTTCATGAGTGTCTCCCCGCGGCATCGCAAGTCTTGCTGAACTCCGGGTAGGCGTACACCCCTTTTCTCCAGAGCATAACATCCCTCTCCGACTCCCTCTTCTCCTTGGCGGGGTAACGGGGCTTATAGCCGAGGACAAAATGCCCGAGAGGACCCAAGGCGCCTCCTCGGTGTGAACTCAGTCTCTCCGTTTGGACCAGGAAAAAACCAGATCCATCCCTACCGGAAAACCAAACTCGAATCACTGCGTCTTTCCTCTAAAATCCACTATCCCACTGCAAGGGGCCGGGGCGAAGGCAGCGCCCGCTAAGGGCAGCGGGTGAGATTAATAAAAAAAGGAGGGGCGCCAGTTCGCCCCTCCTGTTCCCGCCACTCTCAGGCGGTGGTGGGCATGAACTCGTTGAACTGGTTCATGAGTTGGAGGCCGAAGGGAAGATCTCCGTCAACCTTGAGCTTTCCCTGCATGAAGGCGTCCATGAATCCCATTCCACCTCGAAGCAGGGAGAAGAGGGTCTCGGTGTCCGCCCTCAACCGGATGCACGGGCTCTCTGCCCCGTTGAAGGTCACCTTGAGTCCCAGGGGAGGCTCCCCTTTTCTCCACTCCAACTCGAACACCAGCGAGCCCCTGGTGTCCCTGACCGCGTCGTACAACCGGGACCAGGGAAAATCCGAGATAGTCCTCATCACCCGCAGGAAATCCTCCGTGGAGATCTGTAAGGACACCATGGGCTTTTCCGCCGGTCCCTTGAAAGAGGCGAGGCTTTTTGCCTCCTCTATCTTGATGCCGTAGCTGCCTCCTCCCTCGCCGACGAGGTCCACTTGCATGACGAAGGTCTTCCCTTTCATGCCGGGCACAGGGAAAGCCCCCACCACCGAGTTGAACATGGCGGGAGCCACCTCCAGGAAGAACTTCTCGTAGATCTGGGAAATCTCCGACATGGTCACAACCCCCTTCCTGAACCGCCGGACATACGCCCTCCTACCATCAAGGGGGAGGCCTCCCCTTGGATACGAGCTTCGTTCCTTGCCTGGTAGCACCAATTTATTTTTCATTAGCCATGATATGCATAAATATCCCGTTTGTCAATACTATTGGTAGTACCAAATTTATCGAGGGAGTGAATCCTTGAGCCTTTCTCCGCTGACTTGCACGTAGAGCCTGATCAGGGACGTACCTATATCCCCGCCCAGATCCCGGAAGACGTTCCTCACCAAAAGTACCGCCATCCTCTCATCGTGGCTCTCGAACGCCTCAAGGAGCCTTCGGAGATAGGGCAGCAGGGAGGGAAACACGTCCACCAAGACGGCGAAAAAGGCGGTGGAAAGGAGCGGTATATTCAACATGGTGTTGTAAAGCAGTAGGTAAAAAACGTTTTGGGAGGAGGAAACCACGGTGCGGACGAAGTCCCTTAAAGCCCCCTCTCTCTCGCCTCCCTTCCCCGCGGTCGCTCGTTCCAATAAGTCGGACAACTTCCGCAACGTTTCCGCATCCATACGGCGCGCCGCCAACCTCACCGTTTCTACCACGTTGTTCTGGAAGAACTCCAAGATGTCCCGGAGGACCTCCAGGTTCAGGGTGCCGTCCTCCCTGACCAAGAGGTATGGGACCAGGGATACTCCACCGCTGATTCTCAGGTCCTGCACATAGGTTCCGGATCCCCTCCTGATCCTCACCAGCCCCAAGGCCTCGAGACTGCGAAGGGCCTCCCTCACCACGTTTCGGTTGACCCCGAAGGAACGGGAAATCTCCCTTTCGTTGGGCATCCTACTGCCGGGCGGGTACTTGCCCTCCAGTATGCCCCGGATAAGCCTCGCCGCAACGCTTCGAGCCAGGGTTCCGTCGCCGGCCCCTGAACCCCTTCTCGCCTTCCCCGAGCTGTTGCCATATTCTACCAAATAATACCTCCTGCGAAATTACCCGGCACCACAGCCAGCACCACTGCCGCTCGAAGAACGCGCACCTCTGGATGTCCCCACCTTACCTTGCTCGTCGTCTTGGGAAAATTCTACTCCAAACCGGTCACGGGCACTCGTTTTATTAAGCCCAACGACGATCCTCTCTTTGGTGAAATCCCGAGTAAAAGGGATAATATTACGGATGCTCGCCTTTGGGGAATTTCTTGGATCTTCGTCGATCGAGGGAGAGGAGGTTGCCATGGATTTCTCGTTAACCCCGGAACAGAAGGCCCTTCAAGAGACCGTCCACGAGTTCGCCGAAAAGGAGATGCGCCCCGTCTCCAGGGAGCTGGACGAGAAAGGCCAGTTCAGTTGGGAGATAGTGGGGAAGGCCGCCCGCCTAGGCCTCACTTGTTCGGGGGTGCCGGAGGAATACGGAGGACCGGGGCTGGGGAGCCTGGACAACGTCATCATCGTGGAGGAGTTAGGCTGGGGTTGCGTGGGGATAGCCTCTGCCATTGCCCTTAACAACATAGCCATTCTCCCGGTGCTGTTGGCGGGCACAGAGGAACAGAAGAAGAGATACCTAACCCGTCTCACCGACCCCGATCGTCCAAGGCTCTGCGCCTTCGCCCTGACCGAGCCGGAGGCAGGATCAGATGCCGCTTCCCTCAAGACCCGAGCGTCCCGGCAGGGCGACCACTACGTGATCAACGGCAACAAGTGCTTCATCACCAACGGGGGTGTGGCCGATTTCTACACCGTCTTCGCCACCGTGGACCCGTCCAAAAAGCACGCGGGCATCACCGCCTTCATGGTGGATGCCGACACGCCCGGGTTCTCCGTGGGCAAGATCGAGCACAAGATGGGAATGAGGGCTTCCCAGACGGCGGAGTTGATCTTCACCGACATGAGGGTGCCCGCCGAGAACCTCCTGCGGGGGGAGGGCCAGGGCTTCTACGTGGCCATGGAGACCCTGGACATATCCCGGCCGGGCGTGGGCGCCTTGGGGGTGGGGCTGGCCCGGGCTGCTTTCGAGGAGGCTCTTTCATACGCCAAGCAGAGGGTCCAGTTCGGAAAGCCCATAATAAGGCAGCAGGCGGTGGCCTTCATGTTGGCGGACATGGCCACCAAGATAGAGTACGCACGCCTTCTCTGTTACAAGGCGGCCTGGATGATAGACCAGGGAATGAACGCCATAAAGGAATCCTCCATGGCCAAATACGTGGGCACCGACGTTGCCATGGAGGTTTGCACCGACGCGGTGCAGATTCACGGCGGCTACGGGTACATGAAGGATTACCTGGTGGAGAAGTTCTTCCGGGACGCCAAGATCCTGCAGATCGTGGAGGGCACCAACCAGATCCAGAGGCTGGTGCTTTCCACCCAGCTGATGGCGGATTGAGCACCGTCCAAGGCTGGGCGCAGTGATGCCCGACCTCAGCGGGCTGCCTCCACCCTCACCTCCAGCTCCGAGCCGGGGGGAAGGGAGAACTCGGCCCTCACCCGCAAGGTTCCTGGGTCCGAGGTAGGCCAAAAGGAAATGGCCGCCTCTTTTTCTCCCACGGTGACCTTCAATTTGGCCCCCGCGGGGACGAAGAACTCCACGAGGAGCGCCGGAAAGCCTCGCTGGAGGCGATTGGCCGCTTTGCCCTTGAAGACCTGGCCTTCCGCAAGTTTCTCTCCCACTACCTCCAAATCCAAGAGTAGGGCAGGCTCTTTGTCGCCTTCGGCGACGACCTCACCCGGGACCACCCCCGCGTGAAAAGGCCAGGACCACGCAGGCGGAGAATATACGAAATCCTCCACGTCGCCCCATGAGATACGTCCCCAACGATAACCGGAATACCCCAGGGAACCGCCCGCCACCGGCTCGGCACAGGTGGTGTTCACGTACAAGGTCGAGCCGTTCCCGACCTTCCAGGGAACGGAACCCATGTTGTCCCGGTGGGTGTGACCGCTGAAGACTCCCCTCACCCGGTAAAAGGAACAAAGTTCCATGAATGAACGGCGTCCTTCCCCACCGCCCCCAACCCGGTAGCCCCCGAAGTAGTCGTCGGACCAACAATCCTCTTGGAAGGGATCATGATGACAAAACGCCAACCGGAGCATCTCCTCCGGCGTCTGGCGTAACCGGTCGCGAAACCAGGCGAGCTGTCCTCCTAATTCATCAGGCGGGGGGGCAATTGTCTCGTGATGTCTGTCACCCCCACTTCGGAACTGGCCCTTCCAGCGCCTCGGCTCGAGGATGGGCACCATACCGTAGTAAACCCCCTTGCTCAGGGCGCGGTCATCATCTTCCCAGTCGAATGAATTTAGCATTAAGAGGCGGGTGTTCCCCAAGTCCTGGAAGTAGTACAAAGGCCCAAAGGTCTCCGTCCACCACCGCAGCCCATCCTTTTGGCCGTCGTGATACCCGTCATGGTTTCCGGGCACAAGGAAACTGGGCACCTTCAGCCTGGACAGCTCCCGATAAGCCCACATGTACTCGTAATCGTATTGCGATGACCCCCTTCGATGGGGATCGGGTGGCCAGTCCTCCGGTAAATACATCTGGCCGTGCACAAGATCGCCGGTGATCACCACGAAGTCCGGCCTCAAGAGGTTGATCTGGTCTATGGCCTTTCGCAGGTATAAAGCCTCTCCCCGGCCCCTTCCCTCCATACAACCCATAGGCGCCGATAGGTCGTAGACATGCAAATCGGTCATGTGCACGAACGTGTATTCTGATTTGCCGGGCAATGTCACCGAGAGAGCGCGCAGCTGGCGATCGAGGATCGACTTCCCCGCCATCCGCACTTCCACCTGAAGGTCGTAAAGGTCCGGTGGCACCCCTTCCGGCACCCGCACCTCCACCAACAACACTTCCTCCTGATCCCTCCCAGCCCCGGGGGACCATCGGAGGCTTGCGCCCTTGCTCCAGGAGAGCACGGGCAAGTCAGCCCTATAAGGGAAATTGGAGGCGGTGGAAGCGATGGAGGCCTGGATTTGCCTCAGGCCATCTGGCTGGCCATCTGCTCTACCGGGGGTGAGGTCCAGCTCCAAGACGAAGCTTTCCCCTGCTTCGAGCAAATGGGGGAACCCGAAGGTGGGGTATATGATCTCCCGGATCTTGGGCTGGTAATCCTCGGCAAGGGGATCGGGAGGAGCGAGCACCGACTCCCCGCATCCGGGCAAGAGCTGGAACATGAAAAGCAGGCCCGTCAGGAGCAAAACTGCCAGCGAGCGCGGCCTGCTGGCCCGTCCTCGGAGCCTTCCAGCCAATCCGAGCACCGTCCTCACCCCCCTTGGCGAAGTAAAGGCAGCACGTCTCACCGGTTAGACCTTCGCCGAGAGCGCGGTCAGAGTTAAGGTCCCTTTGCCCATTGGGCGATTGGCACGAGAGCGAGATGGGTTAGCTTAGCAGGCCAACCACACCATGCGCCCGATCCTACCCACTGCCGTCGTCATGGGGGATTATAATCCAACTCGCCACTGGAGGTGCGTCAGATGCTTTGGTGGGAAAGGCTGGGGGAGATCTGCAGGGAACGACCGCTGGAGAGGAAACACCTGCTGGTACCCACCCGGAGAGTGGGCCGTCAGGTGCTGGAAAGGCTCGCCAGGTCGGGGACGGGCACCGTCAACGTGCTCCCCTCTGACCTGAGGGGGTTTCTCCTGGGGACCTTGTGCAGCGGCTTCGCCGACCTCATGGGCAGAGAATACGCCCCTCGCCGCCTGCTACAGCTGGTAACCCTCCACTGCTTGGGGAAGGCGGCCGAAGAGGGGCGGTGCCGATACTTCTCCCGAGCGCGCCCCGGCCCGGGATTGATCCGTTACCTGGTCGGTATCCTGCAGGAAATTAGGATGGCCGAGGTCCTGGACCCAGGGATCCGGGAGAGGCTTTATCTCCTGGGAGAGCGGGTTGAAAGCCTCGCGGACCTTCTCCGGGAATACGAGGATGCGCTGGAACGCCTTAATTTGGTGGATTTTCCGGGGGTGGTGGCCGTTTGCCTGAACCGAGCGGCTCAGGCTCCCGGGGAACTGGAGGAATTCCTCCAGAACGACCTGCTGCTGGTTCCCGCGTTTTACTGGGAGAGTTGGACCAGGGCCGAAAAGGAGCTCTGGAGCCGGTTTCCCGCGGAAAGGAAGATGGTACTCGTGGATCACCCCGGGGAAGGGCCGGGAAATGGCGAGGGGGGTTTTCCTACCCTATGGGACCCCGCAGGCGATGATGGGGGATCAAAAGGGGGCAGGCCCCTCGGGATTCCCCCGATTCGGGCAGAGTGGGTGGAGATCCGCGGGGCGGTGGGGGAGGCCAACGAGATACGGGGAGTGTTCAGGAAGATACTGGAAGAGGGAATCCCCCTAGACCAAGTGGAGATAGTCTACACTGACGACTCCACCTACCGCCCCCTGCTCGTGGACCTCTCCCGAACCTTCGTGGTGCCGAAGGCGGAGGAAGGAGGGCTCATCGACCCGAGAGGTGACGATGAGGAAGGGACGCGAGGGGAAGGGGACAGGTTCCCCGAAGAAAGGTCGGCATCCCAGGGGGAGCTTCCCATATCCTTCACCCGGGGCATACCCATATGCATGACCCGTCCCGGCCGAGCCCTCCTCGTCTGGTTGGATTGGTTGGACTCGGACAACGACCCCAGGATACTGGCCAAACCAGTGGGAGAGGGTCTTTTCCGCTTGGAGAAGATCGAAAACAGTGCCGCTGCGGCCTTGCTCTTTTGCCTGCCGTTGGGAGGAGCTCCATGCCCAGATCTTCCCATTTACCTGGAAAACCTGGCCACGATGGTGGAGAGCGACCAGAATGGCAAGACCTTTCCTCTCTTTCTGGAGCATTGGATGATCCGCTGGGGCCGGGAAAAGCTGTCTTTTTGTCTCAGGGAGCTCTCCTCCTTGGCCCGGGATCTCCAGATACAATCGGGGGATGGCGCTGGGGCA
Source organism: Actinomycetota bacterium (assembly GCA_015711955.1). GTDB lineage: Bacteria > Actinomycetota > Geothermincolia > Geothermincolales > RBG-13-55-18 > JACVJK01. The sequence goes on from JACVJK010000039.1 coordinate 12,111, forward strand.
GGATTGGTTGGCAGGGAAGGGTTGGATGCCCTTCCCCATCGAGAACCTCCCAGCGACCACCTACTCAGTGGTGCCCTGAAGCTGCTGCGGGAAAGAGCCGCCGTAAAGGAAAAGCTGGACGCTTATGCCCGCGATCTTCTGGAAGAAGAATTGGGACGTGCGCTTCAATGGGCAGAGAGGTTGGGGTGGGGCATCTCTTCCCGATGCTTCTTGGAGAACCTACTGAGGGAGCCATCGGTGTTGGGGGAAGGGCCCCGGCCGGGCCGCCTGTACGCCACTCCCCTGGAAGAAGGAGGCTTTTCCGGAAGGCCATACCTTTTCATCCTCGGCCTTGACAGCTCCCGGTTCCCCCGAAGGCCCCCCGCCGATCCCGTCCTCTCGGAGGAGGAAAGGGCCTTCCTCTCTTCCCTTTCCCTCCCCTACCCGGGAAAGGATCTGTTGCGCCTGGCCGAGATCCTGCAGGAGAAAAGGAAGGGTGTCTTCTTGAGTTTTTCCCGCTATGACCTGAAGAGGGAGGAGGAAAGCTACCCCAGCCCCTCGATCCTCAACCTCTTGCCGGGATTGAACGGGCCCCCGTCAGAGAGGGGTTTGCACACCCTGGAAGACCTCTATCGCCACCTCGACCGGGACGCGACCTACGCCCCCGAGGAACCGAGCATGGCCGCCACGGAGGCAGAATGGTGGGCCTCGGCGGGGAGGAAATGGGGGACGGGATCGGCGAGAAAGGCGTCCTTTCTCAGGTTCCCACATCTGAAAAGAGGCCACGAGGCATGGAATTGGCGGTCGAGAGAGGACTTCACCGAATACGATGGTTGGGTGCCGGAGGCGGGGGCCCACCTCGACCCCTTCGACACCGAATCTGGCATGGTGCTTTCGGCGGAAAAACTGTCCAAGATGGGGAAGAACCCCTTCGATTTCTTCCTGGAGGAGGTCTTGAAGCTGAAGAGGCCTCCTTTCCACCAGCCAGGGGCCTTCACGTGGCTGGATCCGATCGAGGAGGGGTCCCTGCTCCACCGGGTTTTTCAGTCCATCACCGAGGCGCTGGTAGAAACTGGAAGGGAAAATCTTTCCCTGGAGTGGTCCATGGGTCGGGCGAGGGAGATTTTGGACGAGGAGCTCTCCTGGTGGGAAAGGATAAAGCCGCCTCCCAATCAGAGCACGCGATGGAGGAAGAGGGATGAATACCTCCGCATGGTCCACACATTCGTGGAGCACTGTCTTCTACTGCTGAGAGGCGGGAGGGTCATTGTGCCAGAGATAGCCTACGGGATCCCCGGGAAGTCCAACGAGCGCGCCGCCCTTGATGAGCCGGTGACTGTAGAACTGGCGGACGGGCAACGGTTAAGGCTCAGGGGGGTGGTGGATGCCCTAGAGATGGACCTTTCCTCTGGGTTGTGCCGTGTCTGGGATTACAAGACCGGTTCCAGCGCCTCCTTCCGCCGGGACGATCCCTTCCAGGGCGGCAGGACCTGCCAACCCATAGTCTATCCCTTGCTGGTAGAGGAAGGCGGCTTGGGCGGCCAATTGGCGGGGCCCGTGGGAAGAGTGACGGTGAAAGAGTTCCTGTTCTTCTTCCTCGGCCTGAATGACCTCGGTGAGACCCTCTCCTGGGAAAGGAAAGAAGTGGAAAGAGGCAAATCGGTCCTGCGGGATTTGGCCGAATTGATAAGACTGGGGGCCTTCCCCGTTTCCCCAAACGAAGAGGACCTAGATTTCTCCCCTTACCGGGAGGTTCACGAGGACCTTTTGGGAGCGGTGAGGAAGACTGCCAAGCTCATGGAGGGGGATGAGCGTCTGGCTCCCCTGAGAAGATTGCGCAACGGGTGAAGGGAGCGGCCTTTCATGAAAGTGAAAGACCAGTTCGAGGACTTGCCGGATGCGCCTCAAAGGGCCACCATCACCGGGGGCTTAGACCGGAACATCTTGGTGGAGGCCTCAGCGGGCACGGGCAAGACCGCCTGCCTGGTGGAGAGAATGGTCTCCCTAGTGAGAAAGGGAATGTGTTCGGACGTTTCCCAGATGGTGGGCATCACCTTCACCCGCAAGGCGGCGGAGGAACTCAAGATCAGGTTCCAAGTGGGACTCGTTAAGGCGCACTCGGAAGCCCTTGAGTACCGGGAAAAGGAACGCCTGCGAAGGGCCCTGGAATCCTTCGAGAGGTGCTTCGTGGGCACCATACACTCCTTTTGCGCCCATCTGCTGCGGGAAAGGCCAGTGGAGGCTGGCGTGGACCCTGACTTTGCCGAGATGGACGAGCTGACGGAGAGTGTCCTGCGGAGATGGGCATGGAGGAAGTTCGCTCGCCAGGCGCAGGAGAAGGCTAACACCTGGGGGGACCTGGCCCCTCACCTGGACGCTCTGGCTGCCCACGGCATCTCGCTGGACCAGCTGGAGAACGCGTTCAAGACTATGGCCGACTTCTCGGAGATAGAGAGGTGGCCCTGCGGGACCGAGGAGATGCTTTTTCCCGAATCATGCGGGGATCATTTTGAGGTGATCATGAGCTTCCTGGAAAAACTATCCAGGATACAGAAAAGGCTCCCCCAAGATCCCAAAAGCGACCGCTTCATACCTCTGCTGAGGAAGATCCACCGGGCCGGACGTCGCCTCATCGAAACGGGTGGTTTTACAGCTACGAGACCGGATCTCGTGGGTTTCTTGGAACTTTTTGAAAGCGGCGACCCCGAGCGGGGCCGCAGGGTGAAGAGTTGGACGGGGGAGTGGGGTTTCACCCGGGAAGAAGCCGACGAGATCCTGGACGAGTTCTCAAAGGCCAAGGAGGCAGCTCTCGCTTGGCTGGCGAGGGCCCGCGCCGCGTCGTACCGAGCTGCCATACCCGTACTGCGCAAGGCCTTGGGGTTTCTCTCGCAGCTAAAAGAGGAGAGAGGGCTCCTGGGCTTTCAGGACCTACTCCTCAAGACCGTGGAGATGCTCAGGGGCGACCCCGAGGTGCGCCGGAGGTTTCGCGAGAAATACCGTTACATACTGGTGGACGAGTTCCAGGACACAGACCCGCTGCAGGCGGAGATCCTCTTCCTCCTAACCTCAAGGGACCCGGAGGAAAAAGACTGGCGTAAGTGCCTGCCCCTCCCGGGATCCCTCTTCGTGGTGGGGGATCCCAAACAGTCCATCTACCGCTTTCGCAGGGCGGACATACAGATTTACCAAGAGGTGAAGGAGATATTCCTCAAGGATCCCCACGGAGAGGTCTTGACTCTATGGAGCAACTTCCGCTCCCTTCCCTGCCTGGTGGAGGAGGTCAACCGTTGTTTCTCCCATTGGGGCCGTTCCGATGAACCCAATTTCCTGCCCTTTGGATGCGGAGAAGACTTCAACCCATCCTACCATCCCATGTCCTCAGTGCGGGAGGAGCCACAAGCGGAAGGGAACCTCTTACGAGGCGTCTATTTCCTGAGGTCATCCGGGGTAAAGGAGGAGGCCGCCCGGTGGGAAGCGGAGTATATAGCCCGCCTCATCCGGCGGGCGTTGGACGGGGAGATAAACCTGCCATCCAGGCTCCATTCCCAAGGTGAAGGCTCTCGGCCCCGTCCGGAGGACTTCATGGTTTTGACTTGGAAAAAGGAAGAACTTACGGTGTACGCGGAGGCGCTCGGGAGGTGGGGGATTCCCCACACCCTCTCCGGAGGAGGACCGCTGCGCGAGAACGTCGCGTTGCGCATCCTCCATCTAATCCTGAAGGCGGTGCTCCTGCCCGAGGACCCCGTACCCTTGGTGGCCCTGCTCAGGGGTCGTCTTTTCGGTCTCAGCGATCGGGAACTCTATATCTTCAGCCAGGCAGGTGGCCATTTCGATTTCAGGCAGGATGTACCGGCGGAGGAAAGTTTTCCCGACGGCGAGCTCCGCGCTGTCTTCCTTCACGCCTTCCAGCGCCTTCGCCTCTACCGACGCTGGGTCCTCAGCATGTCCCCGGTCGCCGCCCTGGAGAGGATCGCCGAGGACGCGGGGATATTCGCCCTTGCCGCTGCCGCTGACGAGGAAGGCCTCACCTCGGGTGGGCTGTTCAAGGCCCTGGACCTCCTCCGGCTGGCGAGCCGCCTCCAGGCGGGCCCCTACGAGTGCCTGGAGTTGCTGGAGGACTTGTTGGAGGGGGAATGGGAGGCCGACTCCGTCGCCGCCACCGAGCCGGCGGGCAGAGGCGTGCGGGTGATGAACCTCCACAAGGCCAAGGGCTTGGAGGCCCCGGTGGTCTTTCTGGCCTGCCCCTTCGGGCTTTCGAACAGGGGACCCACCCTTCACGTGGAGCGACACCCCGAGGGCGATGCGGGATACCTACTGATGACTGCCTCCTCCCCTTCCGGCAGGTCGTTCCGCCGCTCCAGGGTTAGGACGCTTGCCCACCCCCTCTCCTGGGGCGAGAAGGCGGAGAGGGAAGAGCTCTTCGTGAGGGCGGAGCGAACCCGGCTGCTCTACGTGGCCGCCACGCGGGCCCGCGACGCATTGATCGTCTCCCTGAAGGACGACAGGAACACCTACAATCCCTGGTGGAGCCTGAGGAGCCTGCAAGGAAAAGACCTTCGCGAGGCCTTCCCTGTTTCCGACGACCAGTCATCGTTATCTCGGGAGATAATCCCGATAGGGCCCAAGACAGGGGGAGAAGTTCCGGATGCTTCCCTCGCCTCCATCCAGGAGAGAAAAGCCATATGCGTTCGTCCCACCTACCGTCTGGTTCAGGGCCGGGAGGCGGCCATCTGGCTGGGAGTGGCCTCGGAAAGGGAAGAGTTGGAGCCGGAAGAGCTATCCATGGAAGAAGGGGAAGAAGAGGAAACCGAGGCCATTGCCAGGCCGGACAGCGTGGATGCCACCCGCTGGGGGGAGATCGTGCACTTGGCGCTGAAGAAGTTGATGGAGGAACGAACCAAAGGGCCGCGGGAGATCGCCCAGGAGTTGGCGGTACTGAACCAATGGGGCGAGCGTGAGGAGGACCGACTAAAAGCTCTGCTGGATAAGGTCTCCGAGACCCCTCTATGGGAGAGAGCGCAGAGATCCCAACACGTTCTCTGTGAGGTCCCCTTCCACTACGCGGAAAAGTCGGACGGAGAGGAGGTAGTGATCCACGGTGCCATTGACCTGATCTTTGAGGAGGACGGAGGGTGGGTGATGGCGGACTACAAGACGGAGCGTCTTCCTCATGGCCTCCCCGAGGTTTCCGGACACCTCTCCCGATGGCAGGGGCTCCAAAAGCACGCGGAGCAGCTGATGGCCTATTCAGGGGCATGGGAGAGGATCACGGGCCTTCCCGTCCGGGAACGATGGCTTCTTTTCGTCTCCGAGGCGAAGGCGATAATGGTCCCATGAGTCCGTTCGTGAACATCGAGCATGCGCAGACGCGAGATGAGGGGGCTTACCTTCAACCAAGACACAGATAAGAAAAACCCCAGGCCCAATCGGACGGGGAGCAACGTCTCCCGCCGCCAGCGGGCGAAAGGGTGGTGAGAGACCGCCGATCCGTTCCCCCTTATTGTGCGTTCCGATCAAACTCTTTCTGCGAGAAGGGACGAGGAGAAAACGCGCTGTCTCGTCGCGATTCGGGTCAACGACCCACCCGTGACCGAAATCCCGCTGACGTATTTCGAAATCCCGCTGACGTTTTTCGGGTAGACCCTGACTCTCCTGTCCCCGCGATCAAGGCCGAAGCGTCTCTTTAAGCGTTCAAAACGAGGGGACGGTCGAATAAAGGCACAGGATCCCGCCCTGACGGTTCTCCTCCGCCCGGGTGGGTCTTCCGTCCAAGGTCTGGTGAAGAACCCTTTTGAGCTCCTCCGCCACCTCCTCTAGTTTCGCCCCCTCCAGGACCGCGCCGGCGTTCACGTCCATGTCATCCTCCATTTGCCTGTACATCCTGGGGTTGCTGGCCACTTTGATCACCGGCACCGTGGGGAAGCCTATGGGGTTTCCCCTGCCGGTGGTGAAGACTACGGCCTGACATCCGGAGGCGGCCAGTCCCGCCATGGATTCCCCGTCGTATCCCGGCCCCTCCATGATCACCAGTCCTCGGCGGGAGGGAGGCTGGCCGTACTCCACCACCTCCACTATCGGAGTGGATCCCCCTTTTTTTATGCAGCCCAGGGATTTCTCCACGATGGAGCTCATGCCCCCGTCCATGTTACCCGGAGCGATCACCATGGAAGCCAAGGGACCGAGGAGATCTTTCACGTTGCGCTCGGCCCTTCGGATGACCTCCTCCACCCTACAAGCCACTTCTTGGCTGCACGCCCTCTTCGCCAATATATGAGCCGTGCCGATCATCTCGGTGGCCTCAGTGAGGATCACCGTCCCCCCGTTCTCCACCACGTAATCGGATAACAGCCCCACCGCCGGATTGGCCGTCACCCCCGAAAAGGCGTCGGATCCGCCGCATTCCAAACCCAACACCAGCTCCGATAGGGGCACCTCCTCCCTCTGCAGCCTTTTCGCAGACTCCACGAAGTCCCGGGCCAGCGCTATCCCTCGCTCGGTGCTCTTTCTTGAACCTCCCTCCCCCTGGATCTCCAGCCAGGCCACGGGCTTGCCACAGGCCCTAACCTGTTCCGCCAGGGCCTCAGCTTTTATTACCTCGCACCCCAACCCCACCACCACGGCGGCCGCCACATTGGGGTTTTTGAGAATGCCCACCAAGGTGCGGAAGTGAATTCCCACGTCGGGCATGCCTCTCCCGCAACCGTGTCCGTGGAGAAGGGGCACGGTACCAGGCACCTCCCTCGTGATGGCCTCTGCCACCCCGTTGGCGCAGGCCACCGTGGGCAAGACCGCCACCCAGTTCCTTACACCCACCCTCCCGTCAGGACGCCTGAAACCATGGAACCCTCTCACCTTTCACCTCCCTACTCGATCCAGTCAATCAAGCCCCCTGTCATCTCCCGTGCCCGACGTTCCACGACTCACGATCCGAGTAGATGCCCGGGTACCTCCAGGTTATGGGTGTGTACCCATTCACCCTCCCTGATGTCCTTGGAGGCCACCCCTATGCACTCCCCGTAACGGGTCACTGGCTGCCCCTTGCGGATACTCGCCAGGGAGATCTTGTGGGAGAAGGGGATACTCTCCGCCGCCGTCAACCTGCCGAAGCCATCCACCTCCACCCACTCACCTCTTTCCACGTCCTCCAACACCACCGCCACATTGTCCCTCTCATCAGCCCTCAACGCCCTCTTGGCCATGTGTACCTCCCCCCGCCTTTCATCCTCTCGAAAACTCCTCGAGGCCTAAAAACCGAAATGGACTTCCATAGACCCTACTCCCCTCGATTTTAAACCGGGTCAAGGGGTTGGGGCCCTGCAGCCCCAGGACGCGGAAGTCCATCCACTTCCCCCCGAGGAACCATGTCGACGCCAAGGCCAGTTGGGGCCCTGCAGCCCCAGGACGCGGAAGTCCATCCACGCAAGGTCGGTGACCGAGGGAACCAGCCCCCATATCGAGATGACTCGACCCATAAACCTAAACCATATTGACGCAGCCTGACCCATAAGGGTAGGCGCAGCACAATTGTTCCCCTGTACGCCTCGGCATTTGGTATACCTTCCAAAAGCCTGACCCATAAGGGTAGGCGCAGCACAACTATCCCCTCGAACGGGGTGCCCTTGAAGCCATGACGACAGAGTAAACTTGTTGGAAGCCGTGAGGCTGTAACTGCCGACCCCTTCAACACTGAAGTTAACGAAGGAGTATGTGGGGGGTAACTTTCATCCGTTCGCGATGGTCACGAAAGATATATGGGTCGCGCCTGCAAGCATAGCAGGTGGGCGAGGATAAGTCCGGGGGGATTCAGGACCGAGGCTTGATGGAAGAAATCCTTAGAGGGGAATTCCAAGATGAAAGACGGATGGGGGGACTAAGGTCTAATGGGAGGCTCCCACCAACACATCCCTGTCTTCCTGAGTGGTTGACCTCATCAGGAGACCGTCATCGTACAGACCTTCGTAGAGCTGACTTTCGTCGGGATATTCCGCCAAACATACCTGGCACATCCCGAATTCGATGGATCCCGCGCTCCCGCAATGTACGCACTTGAACGGCCTTCTCATCCCTCAATCACCTCCTTTCCAGCACGACATGAAAACCGAAGTACGTTGAAGACATTGCGAAGGTTTGGCAGCAAATGGGGGCTATTTTCTATTAAAATAAACGACGCTTTCGTGTCAACTTCGGTTCCTATGCGGAAGAATTGGTTCCCAACCCCTCTTTTTCCCGGACGCCCGATGGGGTGCTCCGCGAATCTCGGTACCGACCTTAACCGGTCAGTGAAGTGCTATTAAAATGACCTAAAACGGATGAGCCACGGCCAACGGCGAAGGGAAGGGGGCTTGGGAGATGTCGTGGGAAGAAGTTAAGCGATACTTTCGGATGGGTAGGGGGTACGCCTTTCTCGCCCGCAATTTAGCGGCGGGCAAATTGATGAACGCCATGCTCGACGCTTTGGCCTTTCTCGATTACCGCATGATAATCCTCCTTTCTATGTGGCACCCGGACATGGAGGCCAGAAAGCGCTTCATCAGGAAGAGGGGGGTGGAGCTGGGAGAGCACACCTTCGTGGACCTGGGGGTCTTCATCGAGATCACCACCCCCAAATCCATCGTGATCGAGGATTATGCCTGCCTGGGGTTCGGCTGCGTGATCTACGCCCACGACGCGGGACCCAACTGCGTGGCGGATCTGCCCCTGCGGGTGAAGCCCACCAGGATAGGCTATAACTCGGTGGTGGGCACCAGGTCCATAATCCTTCCCGGGGTGACCATCGGCCAGCACAGCGGCGTGGCCCCGGGTTCGGTGGTGACCAAGGACGTCCCCGACGGCACGGTGGTAGCGGGAAACCCCGCCCAGGTCATCGCCACCGCGGAGGACATAGCCAAAGGATGGCAGGAGGACATGAGGAAGCACCCGGAGTTCTACTACGACCATCCCAACCCCTACCGGGCTCCCACCAGCCCATACGACCACCTGATCACCTGGAGGAAAGAGGGCATCAAGATTAAGGACTGGACAGAGCTCAGGACCGGGACGCCCTTTGACTACATCTTGGAGGCAAAGGCGGCCAAGAGGCGGCCCGAGGGACGATGAAACCCGACCCCATCGGACGCGAAAGGGGGAAGTACCGTTACCAACAAAGATAGAAGCAAGCAGGGGGATCCGATCGCCGGGTCAAGAAACCACACAAAAGAGGTCTCTACCCAGGATCCGAGGTCATGACGTTTATGGTCGAAAAGCAGCTAGTAGAAAAGCAGCTAGTAGATTACATGTACAGCCTGATCAAAAAGGTGATGAGGGAGATCGGGCCCCGAGAGTCCTGCAGCGAGGAGGAGCGCAGGTTGGGTCGTCTCTTCGCCGGGGAGATCGCAGGGGCCTGCGACCGGGTGGCCTTCGAGACCTTCACCTGCAGCCCGGCTGCCTTCATGGGTTTTTTCCCCTACATGGTAGCCCTATACCTGTGCGGCGTGGTTCTCTACTTCACCATCCCTCCCCTCGCCCTTACCGCGTCGCTGGTGGCCCTTTCGGTGTTCTATCTGGAGGTGGTTCGTTACCGCGAGTTCATAGATTTCCTCTACCCCAAAAAAGTGGGGGAGAACGTGATTGGGGTCATCCGGCCTAGCAAGGACGTCCGCAGGAGGGTGGTGGTTTCAGCACACCTGGATTCCGCCTACGAATTCAAGATCTGGTACTGGTTCAAGGGGCTCTCTCCCCTGGTGATGGGCTTGGCAGCGCTGGCCCTGCTACTGCTCTTTGCCTTCAGCCTGGCCCGTACCGTGGCCGACCCTTGGGGGTTCCCGGAATCCAGGATTTTCCGAGCGCTGGGAATAGTCCTGGTGGCGCTCTCGCCGGTGGTGGCTCCCTTTTTCTTCTTCCACACCTCTGACGTGGTACCCGGTGCCATGGACGACCTGGCCGGGGTGGCGGTCTTGGCCGGGCTGGCGAAATATATGGAGTCCGGCAAACAGGGCGGGGGTTTTCGTCCTCAACACACGGAGGTGGTGCTGCTGGCGCTCTCCTCGGAGGAGGCGGGTCTGCGGGGCGCCAAGAGGTACGCCGCCGCTCACGCCACGGAGATGAGGGAGTTTCCCACCTGGGCCATCTTCCTGGACGGCATTTACGACCAGCGGTTCCTCACCGTGTTCGAGAGGGAGATCTGGCCGGGCGGGCGGATGGACCCCCGCTTGGTGGAACTGGCGGTGGAATGCGCTCGTCGGCTGGGGTACCCTATCCGCCGCGGGATACTGCCGTTGGGGGCCACTGACGCCAGCGCCTTCGCCCGGCAGGGGATACCATCGGTGAGCGTCACCCTGTGGGACACCACTCGCCTGGTGCCCCACTATCACACCCGGCTTGACACCGAGGAGCGCATAAAGCCCGAGTCATTAGGGGTGGCGTTAGGCCTGGTAGTGGAAATGATCCGGGAGATCGACGAGGAGGGATTGGGATGAGAAACCATCGCGCCGGAGGGAGTATCGCGGTGCTGCTTCTCTGCCTATTCTTCGTTGTTTCCCTTTTCCTAGCACTCCCCCCAGAGAGGGCCCGAGCAGCACCCATTATAACCGCCTTCAAGGTAGCGGTGGACAACGACGGGGGGCTGGTGGAGCCGAGGGACTTCATAACCTACTACGTGGTCATCACCAACCTGGGCACCAGCAAGCTCGCAGACGACCCCTTGGTTAACGAGTTCGAGGACGTCATACCCGACAAATGCACTTACATCCCCCTTTTCACCCAGGTCTTCCGGGGAGGGGGCAACATATCCTACCTCCCCGCGGAGAGGAAAGTGGTGTGGAACGGGGAGGTGGAGCCTGGGGTCGACAAGTCCGTCATCCTCATGTACACCGTGACGCTCTCCGGCAACCTAAAAGTGGGCGAGACCGTGGATAACCAGGGCACCGTCCACTGGGACAGCAACGGCGACGGCAAAGCGGACCGCCAAGACCCTACCGACGACCCCCGCACCCCTCTGGTCTTCAACGATCCCACCAGGGTTACGGTGGGCCAGCGCCTGCAGAACGTCTTCGCCGAAAAGGTGGCAGTGGACGAAAACGGCGGCCTCGTCCGCCCAGAAGACACGATCAGGTACGAAGTTTTGCTGATCAACGCCAGGTTTTTGCCCCTGCGGGCCCGCTTCACGGACACCGTTCCCGACCACACCTCCTACGTTGCCGGGAGCGCCACCGCCACCGACTACGAGGGAAAACCGCTGGGCAGCATCACGTATCAGGCTTCCCAGAGAAAGCTGGTCTGGAACGGCGACATCCCCCCAGCCGCAGTGGTGAGGATAAGCTTCCGAGTCAAGGTGGACACCGGAGTCGCTGACGGAACCCTCATAAGCAACCAAGGTATCTTGGAATACGACTCCGACGGCAACGGGACTTTGGACAGCAACCTTCCCACCGATTACCCCTTCACCGAGGAAGTGGGCGATCCCACGGTCATTGCGGTGGGCTCCTCGTTGCTGCAGTCCTGGTACCTGGCGGAGGGGTCCACTGAGGGGGGGATGGAGACTTGGGTGCTGGTGCAGAACCCCTGGAGCAGACCCGTCCACGTGACCCTCATACTCCACACTGACCGCGGCCTGGTGGTCGAGGAAGAACTGGCCAACGTGGAGATCCCGCCCTCCACCAGGGTGACCTTCCTTCTCAACTCCCACGTCAAGACCTATCACGTCTCTACCCAGGTCGTCTGTCAAGACGGCAAGGTCATCTGCGAGAGGGCCATGTACGGGCCCGGGAGGGTCTGGGCCCACAATTCCATCGGGGTGACCGACCCCGCCTCCACCTGGTACCTGGCGGAGGGGTCCACCGGAGGAGGGATGGAGA
>JACVJK010000040.1 GCA_015711955.1 Actinomycetota bacterium
AAGGGAAGCGTGGTAATGGTTCTTGGAGGCGATGATGGCCAGCTGCCTCTGAGTCGTACCATATTTTTCCATATGCATCCTGGCCGCCATGGCATAGATGTCCATGAAGGGCGACCTGGCCCCGCCAACCTCCACCGGCTTTCCCTCCTTCGCCGCCTGTTCTCTCTTGCGCCTCTCATCCTCCTGGAAGGCCTTGAGGATCTCCCGGATGAACTCCACGTCGGTGTTGGTGAGGAACATGTCGAACATGGCCTGTTTGTTATCGGGGTTGTACATCTTCTCCACCCCAATGGCCAGGGCCACGTCATACATGCCGGCTCTTATCCCCATATAGGCCCCGTGCATGGCGCTGGAGGCACCGGCGCACGCGTTCTCCACGTTCATGATGGGTATTTTTTCCAAGCCGAGAGGGATGAGGGCCACCTGGCCCCGGATGCTGTGCTGGCCAGTTATGATCCCCCAGAAGGAGTTGGAGAACCAGGCTGCCTCGATATCCTCTTTACGCACCGGACAGTCCTTGAAAAGGGCCTCCATCACCTCCGCCGTCAGCTGCTTGATGGACTTTTCAGGATACTTCCCGAACCTGATCATCCCCACGCCCACGACGTATACATCTTCCATGTCTATACCTCCGCTGCGATCGCTGCCTTCTTGGGCCTCTTCGGGTTATAGATACTCCGGTATCTTTATTTATATCCCCACGGGGACGGGTATGCAACGCCGCAATGGAAGATTCCCACCGGTAACCTTCCCCAGGGGAGACCTCGTCGGGAAAATGCCTTCAGCACCTTTCCTCCACCATCTCGAGTATCCGCAAGAGGCCCTCCTCCTCCGAAGCTGGGAACATCTGGCAATATTTGGCATCCCTCATGAGGCGCTCCATCCCATAATCCCTCATGTAACCGTATCCGCCGTGGATCTGCACGCCGTCCATGGCCGCCTGACAGGCATTGTTGCTGGCCCTTCGCCAAGCGATCAGGGCGGGTGCCAGCTCCTCCACCTCGCAGGCCCTGCGGATGGCCGCTTTCCCTTCCTCTATGCCGCAGAGCATCCGCGCGAGCATCATGCGCATGGCCTGATGTTCGATGATTATCTTCCCGCCCTGGTACCTCTGGCGGGCATAGGCGTAGGCCTTTTCGAAGGACTTGCGGGCTATGCCCACCGAGATGGCCGCAAGCCCCAGATACAAGGCCCTTTCAGTGGAGAGTTTGGCCTCTCTCTGGAATTCCTTGAGCTTGAAATAGGGCTCGGCGCCCGCAAGCTCCAGCGAGGCGAAGGAGCTCACCCTCCATCCGAGGGGATAAGGGTCCTTTTTTGCCTCCACCCCTGGATAATCGCTCTTCACGTAGACCACTTCATGGCCCGCGGGGGAACCGGGAAACAGGAGGACAGGACATCCCTCCAACACGTTGAAGACGAAGGTGGCCTTACCCCTCAGCCTTTCTCCCTCCAAGTCCACTTTCCCCGCCGTGGCGGTGGTGGCCAAAGGCCTTCCCGAGCTGAACTCCTCCACCAGTTCTTTCTTGTCCGCATAGATGAGGGGGACCAAGGCAGCGTTGTGGAAAAGCAGGGCAGCTGCAAAGCCCGCCGACTCCACGGCGCATTCCTCCAGGGCCACGCACAGGGAATAGGGGTCCACGCCCTCTCCCCCCAACTTCTCGGGCACCAGGGCCGCCAACATGCCCATGCTGCCGGCCTTTTCCACTACCTTCCAGAAAGCGGGAGAATCGACGGTGTTTTCCAACTCGTCCGCCACCGGAGCTAACTCGGATGCGGCGAAGTTCATGGCATTGCTGCGCAGCACGGCGTATTGCTTGGATTCCTTGAACCAGGGAATAGCGATCATGACACCACCCCCTTCTTGAACGGTCGGGGAACTTCCACCTTGAGGGTCTCCTCGAAGCGCACGTTGTTGACCACCAAACGGTTCAGCTGGTTGGTGCCCTCATATATCTGGGTGAGTTTGGCGTCCCTATAGGCCTTCTCCACCCAGCGCCTCTCCTCACTGTCGTCGGGGCCCATCAAATTCAAGGCCCGGGAACAGAGCTCCATGGCGTTATCGGAGCAGCTGAACTTCGCCAGCGAGGCGGTTTCCAGCAGCTGGGTGATGTCCTCGTCCTTGATGTAGTAGCGCATAATGGCGTTGACCATAGCCTTCCCATACCTGGAATTGAGGAAGTCGTTCATAACCTTGTTGGTCCTGACGAAGGAGGGAAGGCTCAGGGTGAGAACCATCACGGGGGCAGCGAGCACCTTGCCGAAGATGGAATCCCCCAGCATGGCGTTGCTCATGTAAAGGCCCCGGTTCTCCTGGATCATTCCCCAGAAATCCGCCAGGTTCATGCGGATGCGGTCTTCGTCGATGGGGCGTTTTCCGTTTCTCCTCGTCTTGGCCCAGCGCAGGAAATGCTCGAAGGCGCTCCTGGCGATACCGGTGGCGATGGCCCCCACCGGTCCCCGGGATGCGGCCATTATCATCAGGATCCCGTTGGCCATGCCGTCACCCTCGTAACCCAGGACGTGGGAGTCGGGAACGAACACGTCCTCGAAGAGGAGCTCGGCGGCATGGCTCGCCCGCTGGCCCATCTTGAGTTCCACCCGGGGAGAGGAGAACCCCTTCATGCCTCTTTCCACCAGGAAGGTGGTCCAGGTCTCCAAGGGCCTGCTTTTGTCCAGGGCGGCGCACACGGTGACGTATTTGGCCTCACTTCCTCCCGATATGAAGCATTTCCTCCCGTTCAGGACGTAGCCGCCCTGGACCTTCCTGGCCTCCAGCGAGAGCTTGGCCACCTCCAGAAACTCAGGTTCTTCCACGTCGGTACCGGCGGAGGGCTCGGTGATGGCATAGGCCATGGTCACCGGCTCCATCTTTCGCTCCCCCTCGACGATCTCTCCCAAGATCCGATCCCAGTGTCCCATGGCCCCGGAGGTCACCAAGGGAGCCACCCCAAGGCTATGAGCTCCGATGGCCAAGGCCATCCCCGAACACCCAGAACAGAGCTCGTCCATGAGGAGGGAAGTGTTGGTGACCATGAATTCCCCGGCGCTCCCTCCCAGCTGCTTTGGGATGAAGATGGAAAGAAACCTGTAACGGCATGCCTGCCTCATGATCTCCCAATCGAAATACTCCGGCTCCTCCTCCATCCTCTTGTCCAGCTCCAAGGCGTAGGGGAGGGCGTAGTTGCGCTTGAACTCCTCCGCCCTCCTCACCGTCTCCACCAGTTCCGCTATGCCCTTTTTCCTCCCGCTCTCCCATAGCATGCGCAGCACGGGGAAGTCGCGGAAAAGCCGCTTGCCCGTTTCCCCGAGATCCTTGTGAAACATGTTATCCCCCCTTTCCCAGATGAACTCGCCTCAACAGCCTTTCAATTCACCACAAGGGACGGGATGAACTTCCCACGCGAACGAGGAACGAAAAAGCCCCTTTCCCTTATGTGATCAGGAACATCGAACATCATGGGTTAGGCGTTAGACCCATCCCTTCCGCGCCTCAACCGCCCGAAAAGCCGACAGCCGATCCCGAAAGTTACATACTTGAGTATCTAAATTTTAAACAAGGCTCATCGGCTCCACAAGTCCCATTTTAGAGGGCAGGTTTGGCCACCAAGTGGGCGAAGGAAAAGTCATCTTCAACCGATAAATCCCCAAAAATTCATAAGGCCCCACGACAATGTCGAGATGAAGATCCAGTGGGCGGTCCCTTCGAAGCGAAAGAACTTGAACCGAAGCAGAAGATGAGCAGGGCCCGACGGGTTGTCGGGCCCCGAACGACAAAAAGTCCTGTTCAAAACGAAACCCTTTTATCCGCCCTCGCTGGCGTCCGAGGGTTTATAAGTGGAGGGTCTGGAAAGGCCTCCTCCCTGGATCACCAGATCCTGCATGAGAAGCACTTGGTTCCTGTCCTCCAGGCTGAGGGCATCTTGGAGGCTCCCTATGTTAAGCCCCACGTTCAGCGCATCCTTGGTCAGCTTAAGTCCCCATGGAGACTTGGCGGCCATTTCACGGGCCATCTCCTCCGCCTTGCTCATCAGGTCCTCAGGTGGGTAAACGTGGTTGGCCAGCCCTATCCGAAAGGCCTCCTCGGCGTCGATGATCCTCCCGGTGAGCAAGAGCTCAGCCGCTCGGCCCCATCCCACCAACCTCCAGAGCAGGTAGCTGGAACCCATATCGGCCCCGCCCAGGCCGATGTTTATGTAAGAGGCGCAGAAGATAGCACCGGTGGAGGCGAGCCTGACATCGGCAGCCAAGGCGAGGCTGAGGCCCGCGCCCATGGCGGCCCCGTTCACCGCCGCTATCACCGGCTGGGGACACTCCCTTATACCCCGGATGATCCCCGAGAACCTACGCTGTTTGCTGTAAAGGTTGTCGCCCCCGAAACCACCGGAAAGAAGGCCGCTTTCCGGATCGGATGCCTCCTTGAGGTCCAGGCCGGTACAGAATCCCCGATCCCCTCTACCCGTCATTATCAGGACTCGACAGTCCAAGTCCTGAGCTCGGGAAAAAAACGCGTTTAACTCTTCCAGCATCACGGAGTTGATGGCGTTCAGCCTCTCAGGCCGGTTGAGCACCAACTTGCCCACTGCGCCGTCTGTCTCGAACTCCAGGGTCTCGAACTTCACTCTTCCTCCCTCCCCTGCTGATCCAATCGAACAACCTCCAGGTTCGTCACGACCCAAAAGTCCCTCATTCCGATGTATTGGGCATCTGCGGGAGGGGCAGGTCCAGATCCCCGTCGAGTCTCCTTATGTTTATCCAAGTCTTTCCCTCCTGCACCCTCACCGTCACCGTCACCAACGAGCGTTCTCCCCCGCTCTTTATCCAGGTGGTCTCCTCGGCTAGGGACATGAGCGGCTCCCCTATCTTCTTCCGGTACCAATCCACCACCGTGCGATACGGATCGCTGGATATGAAATCTGCCGCCGTCAAGTGGAGCTCCTTGCCCTCGGCCGAGACCCTGGCCGTGGCCCCGCTGTCCTGCGAGTACTGGGCTTTAGGGTAAACCGGTGCCCCCAGATCACCCTCCCCGGGCTTTTCCCGCCTTATGTCAACCTTAGCCTGGACAGGCTCTCCGGAAGGACCGGTGCCCTCCACGGTCAACGAACCTCCAGACTCGTCCGCCATCTCCACTGAAACCTGGGGCTCCATGCTTCCTTCGGGCGTTTCAACAGCTTCTTTACCACCGCATCCAACCACGAGGCTCCCACAGACCAGCAAAATCGAAAAAAGTGAGATTGCCGCCAACGTAGCGGCGGGGAAAGGCCGCTTTCTCTTCTCGGTCCACCTCATGAAAGCACCACCTTCCAAAGGGCTACCGTTCATCCAGCCGACGTGGATGATTTTAACCTCTACTCCTTTCGAAAGCGAAAGGAGAGGCACTCCCAGCGAAGCGACCTCCGGTCCGGGGACCGCCATCAGGTAGGATTTTAGTCCTCTCACCATCCTACATCATCAATGACCCTAAGTCCATTTACTGGACAGGAAACCGGAAATTTGTTTAAGAATATAGAACGGAGAGTTCAAAAGGAGGACATTATGCTCAAATTCACCATAACGGTGGTGGAGGCGGCGGCCATCCTCGCTCTCGCGATCACCGCTCTCAAGGCTAACCCCAGAAGTTTCTTGAACCGCTCATTCGCCCTTTCCTTGCTCCTTCTCGCTTCCTGGGTCCTGTGCGGGTTTCCCCACCTACTGATGGAGAAACCCAGCGTGAGCTTTTTGACCGTCCAGTTCCGGTTCTCTTACACCTTCGGCTTTCTGGCCCTGAGCGCCTTCACCGTCTTCTCTTGGAGTTTTTTTCGCAAGAAAAGACCTAGCCCTTCCGTCATGTTGCTCGCCATCTCCCTCACTTCGATTTTGGGCGCCGCCAGCCTCACTGACCTGGTGATCAGAAAGATAATACTGGTCAACGACCATTACGTTCATAGACAAAGGCCCCCTCTACTCCATACACTCCGCTGCCCTCCTGGGTTTGGGATTGGCCTCCATCTTCATGATCTACTCCAAATGGACCTTGAGCCGCAGCCTGGACCGGACGAGGGCCACTTACATCTTGAGCGGTTTTGGGATCTTCATTATTTCAGCCATACTTCTTGGAGCGGTACTCCCCGGCATCACCGAAAGGGACGTCACTTCCGATTACGCATTCTTCCTGGCCATCGTCCCGGTGGCCACCACTTCCTACGCCATGTTGAGACACCGCCTTCTGGACGTCAGGGTGGCCATGAGGAAGGGGTTGGCCTACATAGTGACCTTGATCTTCTTCGGCCTGCCCATCGCCATGCTCCAGCTTTTGTCCTGGGATCACTTTTCCGGTAACCCCTCCGCCCAAAAGGCCCTGTCACTGGGCATAACGGTGGGGGCGGTTTTCGTGTCTCCCTTGGTGCTGCGCACGGCGAGCAAGCTGGCCAACCGGATCTTTATGGCCGGTCTTTACGACGACGTATCCCTTCTGCATCACGTCTCCTCCATCTTCTCGCACACCTCCAACCTAAGGGAGGGAATCGCGGAGGCTGCTATTAGGGTGTGTAAGACCCTCAACCTCTCCAGCCTCTTGGTGATCCTACCCGACCGAGTGACCTTGGGGAGAGGTAACTGGATCATGGGGGCAGTCTGGAGGGATGGCGAGCTGAGAGAGGTACAATCCACCTCCACGGAATCCTCGCCCCTTTACGAACCTCTGGACAAACCCATGATCCTGGAGGATCGCCCCTGGCCTGAGGAGGAAAACATTTCCCGGGTAAGGGAGCTTCACGAGCTGGGTCTCACAGCCCTGTTTCCGCTGGCGGGCCCCTCTGGAGCTCAAGGCCTCCTGGCGGTGGGAAACAAGCTCAGTGGCGGTGCCCTGGATCCTTTAGACCTGGAATTCCTGCGGGGCTTCGCAGAGAGGGCGGGAATGTACGTGGAGAACTACATCCTTTCCGCTCGCCTATTGGCCCAGTTCGAGGAACTGATGAAGGTCAAGGAGGAACTGGAGCAATCCCATCGCTTCAAGTCCGACATCATTGCGGTCACTTCTCACGAGCTCCGCACCCCCCTCACCATCCTCGCCGGCTTTGCCTATATGCTCCGGGACCACTATCACCGCTTCACCGATATTGAGCGGAAACAGTACCTGGAATACATCATCTCGGCATGCGAAAGGCTGAAGTCCATCCTCGACCAATTCCTCACCGTTTCTTTTTTTCAGGAGGGGAGGTCCAAAGTCCGAATCGAGGACGTTTCCGTCTCGGAAGTCATCGACGAGGTCTTCGCCTGTTTCGCTCCCGAACAAAGGGAGAGGTTATCCAAGAAGATGCCTCATCCCGTTCCCATGGTCAGGGCGGACCGAAGCTATCTGGTGCTCATGATGAGGAACCTGGTGGAAAACGCCCTGAGGTTCAGTCCCGCAGATTCCCCGGTGCTGGTGGATGTGGAAAGGAGGGACCAGGACGTCTTCATCTCCGTGAAGGACTTCGGCGTGGGCATAGAGCCCTCCGACGCCCAGGTCATCTTCCAGCCTTTCACCCGACTGGAGGAGACCGACAAACACCATCAGGGCATGGGGTTGGGACTCTACATCGTGCGCCTCATCGCCGAGCTTTTGGGGACCGAGGTGAACCTGGAATCAAGCCCCGGCAGGGGAACCACCTTCTTTTTCGCCTTGCCCGTGTCCGAGGGCAAATGAAGCGGAACGGCACCAAAACCCCTGGCAGGTTTCCAGCCTACAATTCCCTCTCATAACGGTCCAAGAAGTGCTCCCGCTTTACTGCGTACCACTCCTGCAAGGACATCCAGGGAAGTTCGGGATGGTAGGCCTTTCGAGCGAGGTGGAAGTAAGGTGCCGCCACCAAAGCACAGCCCACCTCTCCCTCCTCCACGTGGGCCATCTCCACATCCACTACGATGGTGGTGTATCTGATGTCGTGATTCTTGCCGATGCGGATCACGCTTCTGGCCATATCCCAGGCGATCCTGGTTTTAAGCTCGGGGGTTTCTGAGGGCTCCACTTCCTGGAAACTACCCACGTCTTCCATGAGAAGGCAAGCCTCCCTGGCCCTATCCTCAGGGATGCCAATCCCCACCGCGGCGTACATCCACACCGGACCTCTCGCCGTCTTGTATTTACAGGCGCAGTTGACATGGCTTCCAGGAAGCAGCGGGAAATGCCTCCTTTTGGCCGTTCCGAAGAGGAGCCTGGTGGCCTCCCGAATCCTTCCTCCCCAAAAGACCTTCTCTCCCTCCAACTCCGGTGGCATCATCTCCGGTGCCAAGGTAGCTGGAGGCAAGATGTCCCGGGCCACGTCGTAACCCCATATCACCCCCTGCGGACCACAAAAGGAAGACACGGTTATCATGTTGATCTGCCCTATATAAGCGTCCTCCACTTCCGCCTGATCGAAAGCGAGTATGGAATCCAGCAAGGAAGACCCCTGGGGATAGAACTTCTCCTCCGCTTTCCCCACGGTGAGCACCAGACCGAGGAAATAACCCCCTGTGCCGTTGTATCCCACACAGAACTGCTCGTCCGGACCGATGGAGGCCCTCGCTACCTCACCTGGGGAAAAGCGCCTCTCCCCTTGCCCCAGACCCAGAGGCCAAAGGTACACCTTTGGAACGAAAATCCCCCTCTCTGCCAGCTGCACAAGCTCCATCTTCATCCCCCCAAAAGCACTTCTTATGCCTATACCGCCCAAATGTCAGCCCCCGATGAGTGAGTTTCCCCATCTCCCATGGGTCCATGAAAAAACTCCCCGTCACATCATCTCCTTTTCACGCCCAAAGCCTTGCTAACCCCTTTAATGAGGGCGGCGATCCTCTCGCCGTCCACGTTCTGTAGCAACCTCAAGATGGGTCGACAGTCACCGCAATATATCACCAGCTTGTCATCGAAGGTCGGTTCGAGGGGTCGGAAACCAGCGTATCGGGAAATGTAAGCGATGGTTGAGCTCCTGTGGGTCCAGCTCACCCCTTCCTTGTGGCCCCGGGACACGCATGCCTCCAAGAGTGGCCTGATTAGGAACTGGATGGGGGTTATACCTCCCCTGAAGGGTGGCAATATGGCGATTTCGTCGAGGAAGAACACCTCTTTTCCCTCAATACGCCTTTCCAAGACCCTTTCCAGTTCTTCCTCCTCGGTCCCTTTCAGCCCCGCCGACAGGACGATGCGCCTCACCACCTCTTCCTTGTCGATCACCGCCCCCCAGCAAAAACCCCCCACGGGATACTCTTCATTCCCTTCCATCACTACCAGTCGGAAAGGGGGTTTGAGATCCACCTCCATCTTCGCGAGCACCTCTTGTTCATCCCACCTCTCAAACCACGGAGGACCGGAGAAGGCCTCTACGTAAGCCCTTGCCACTGCTTTTTTCACGCCCTCCGAAGGGGGATCGTCTTCCCGGAACACCTGAAAATTCGCCGGGGACTTAACGGGGGATTTCCCGTCTTCGTGAAGAGGGTAAAGGATCGACCACAATCTTATCAGGGAATAGACCATCTCCCTTCCCACCTCCACCTATCTGTAAAGGCTTCGCCGGAAAGGGGCACTTTTGTAGGGGATTTGTGGCAGTCCAACCGCCCCATTTGATTATAAGATCGCCATCTCTTGACCGCCACCTCGCTTGCATTGTCTTTAGTACACAGTTGATTTTTCGCGCGACAAAGAAGGCCAGTCGCAACCGTTCAATCGAGACAGGAAAATTCGGCGTTTCAAGGTAAAGGCATTTTTGATAGAATTTGAAAATTTTATTTGGGCTTTTAAATTAATAATATCAATACCAGCGGTTCAGGAAGTGAAAGTTGGCGGTTTTACTTTTTGCCGTTTTCGAGTTCACGGCGTTCATCGCCCTGGCTTCCTTCGTCCTCTCTTCCAGGCCAAAGAACTTCATGAAACTCGCGTTTGGCCTCAGCTGCGTTTTCATATCCTTCTGGACCTTGTCCGCCGTCCTCCATTGCCTGTTCTCTACCCATCGGACAGACTCATCACCTTGGAATTTCGGCTCTGTTACAGCTTTGCCGCCCTGTCCCTGGGATGCTTCACCATGTTCTCAGCGGCTTTCCAGCACAGCGGTAAAGGCTTCATGCGCACCGCCTTGCCTACAGCGCCTTTTGGCCATAATCGCGGCTTCCCTATCACCAACCGGGCTCGTAATACAAAAGGCGCACCCGACTAAGAGCAGAGTATTGGTTGAATATGTGATCACTCCCGGCCCCCTTTTTGCCTATATTTTCTATGTATAATTGCCCTAACCTTGCTTTCTATAGGCTTTCTCGTGAAAAAAAGAAAGCGATCCCAAAGTTTGGACCGCACCCGCCTGAACTACATCCTGTTCGGAGTGATCTCTTTCGTCTTCTTGGTGATATTGCTGGGCGGCATCGTACCGGGGCGCACCGGGAGGGACAACACCACGGACTACATGATCTTCGCTACCCCGCTCCCCATATCGCTCACGGCCTACGCCATACTCCGCCATCGTTTCCTGGATACCCGAATAGCGCTGAGAAAGGGCGCGGCTTTTTGGTCACGCTGGCCATATTCGTCACACCTATTCTCATCACCTACTCGCTTTTAAGCCAGAGGTTTTCGAACGCCCCAAGGCCTCTCGCGTTGCAGGATACATCTTCATCCTTTCCCCCGCCCTCATCTCACCCTGATATTCTCCACGGCATCGAGAGCGGCCAATCGGTTTTTCTTCGCCGGACTTTACGACGACAACGCCTTGCTCAACAAGGTTTCCGCATCCCTTTCCCCTTCCGTCAACTTGAAGGACGGATTGGAAGAAGTTACTAAATTGGTTTGCGACGCTTTGAAGCTCGAAAAGGTGCTTTCGTGATTCCCAGCGAGAGAGAAGGCCTTCGGCGCCTATATGGAAGCCATAGGGGTGGGAGACGGATGGGCTCCCCTGGAGAAGGATGTGACCGCAGAATTGGGCATCTACCACCTGGAAGAACCGATAATATCAGATGGACGAGAGCCTCATGAGGACTCAGGTCCTCCGGCCAAAAGTCTCCTCTGGGATGGCAGCATCGCCGCCTTCCCGCTACCCATGGATGGACCCCAAAAGGGTGCCTTCTCGTGGGGAAGAAGATCAACGGAACCGCCCTTACCCCTTGGACGTGGATATCTTGAGGGAAATGGCGAAAGTGGCAGGCCTTTTCGTGGAATACCACATCCTCTTCGAGGATCTTCTGGCCAAATACCGTGAGCTCGAGAAGGCCAAGAGGAAAGCTGAGGACTCGGAACGCTTCAAAAGCAGGATCATAACCATAACTTCCCATGAGCTGAGAACCCCCCTCACGGTGATAGACGGCTACGTCTCGGCCCTTCTCCTTTTACCGGGACAGGATGAATGAAGAGGAGAAGGAGGAAATGCTCGAGTTGGTTTCAAATAATTGCAAAAGGTTAGGTTCGCCCGTCGGCCACCTACTAACAGTGCCGGTACTTCAAGAAAACGCCCCATCTCTGAAATTGGGCGCGGTGGACCTGAAAAGCATGGCTCGTGATCTCAAATCCACGTTCTCTGCCGAGGCTGCCGAGAGGATAAGGATCGAAGTCCCAGGGGTAATCCCGCCCGTGGAATTCGACAGGATCTACCTTTTCATCATGCTGAGAAACTTATTGGATAACGCCTTGAAATACAGCCCTGAGGAAAGGCCGGTCATCCTATCCGCGAAAAAAGAGGAAAACAAGGTCCTGATAAAGCGTCAGGGACTTCGGAAAGGGCATACAACCCGACAAGGGGGATGCCATCTTTCAACCCTTCTATCGCCTGGAAGACTGCGACCGCCATGCTCGCGGCTTTAGCCTGGGACTTTACATCGTGTACCTGATTGCGGGGTGGCTGGGTACCGAGCTGCGGCTTGACTCACACCCCGGACGCGGGACCACTTTCTCCTTTTACCTCGACTCTTTTCCGGCAGCAGACGACTTGAAATGCGACGAGGTTTAATCAAGAGCTCTCCCGGAAGAACCAGAAAACGTGGGCAAGAAGCCCGCGGCCACACTAAAAAGTCTCCGTCCGTCCCCTAAAAGGTCGGCGCTGTGGGAGGGAGCAGCCGAAAAAACGCTTGCTCTCGCCCCATGCGCTTCCAGCGGAAGAGTGGTCCCGAACCGAAGGGCCCCCATTCTGTTTTCGCGAAACCCATGCGTTGCCCACCTCATCAGGGCAGCTTAATGCCGCCTCACGGGCCTTCGCCTTCTCCATCCCTGGTAGGTCAAAACCCTAAGGAGTTCGGAGCGATCCCGCCCTCATGCTTCCTCGGGGTTCCCTTCGGCCTGCGTTACCTTTACCGAACTCATTCCATGTTGTTCATTCTCTTCAAAAGGAGGTAGGCTTCGAGATAATAACCTCTCTTTGGGCCCACCTCCGCTCCCAGTTCCTGGTAAGCGTCGCTGTCCTCGGAGAACCTCGGCCAATCGGGTTCCTGGCCACCGTTGGGATCGCCCTTAGAGGCGAACCGGGTCCAATAGTTCATCATGGCCTCCGACAGCCGCTGCTCCTCCTGCCCCAGGTAACGGACCAGGGTTCCGAAGACGAAGGGCAGTTCGTAGCCGTGATAGGCCCCCATGTGACGAGAGCTCACCTCTCGGCTCCTCATGGTGAAAAGGTATACGTAGACGGGGGCTCCCACACGGGCGGTGCAAACAGCGGCATGCCGGGAAGGACCTCCGAACCCGAGAGAGGTGAAGAGCCGGTTGAAAGCGTCCCTAACCTCCCCGTCTTTGGAAGCGGGGAACATGGCCTCTACCTCCGGAGCCCATTTGCCGTAGATGAAGGAAAGGGCCGCCCTGTACTGCTGGAGATCTAGGTCGCGATTGCCCAAAAAAAGCATGCCCTCATCGGCGTTGCATCCGATTAGGAGGGGAACTTTGTGCTGCCTTCCTTCCGCGAAGACCTCCTGAGGCGCCTTGGGGAGCACGTGTCCGTCCACCACCGGCCCGATAGAAGCCCTTCCTATAAGGCCGGCCGCGTTCTTCTCGAAGGCCTCGAGAACCTGGCGCGCGTCCTTCGACCGCAGCGCAGCAAGCTCGTCCCGCTCGGCCGTACATCCAAGGGCGGCGGAAATCCTTTCCCCCAACCTCTCCGCCTCTTTTAGGTCCTCCTGCCTTCTGGCAGAAGGCATCCCCATGGAGAGGAACGCTCCGCTTTGTACGATGGCCTTGTGAAACAGCCCTTCCGCCAAAGGGCTGGCCATCAGGCAGCACACGCTGGCCCCTCCCGCCGACTCCCCGAAAATGGTCACGTTTTGGGGGTCACCACCGAAACGGTCTATGTTGCGCTGCACCCACTTCAGGGCCTCTATCTGGTCCAACAGCCCGTAATTGCCAGACACACCCCGGGGAGACTCCTTGCTCAGCTTGGGGTGAGCCATGAAGCCGAAAGGACCCAGCCGGTAGTTTATGGTAACCACCACCACGCCCTTTTTGGCAAGATATTTCCCCTCATAGAGGATCTGGGACCCCGACCCCACGGTGAAACCTCCTCCGTGGATCCAGACCATCACCGGAAGCCTTTCACCCGTATCCCCCGCCGGCGACCACACGTTGAGGTAGAGGCAGTCCTCACTCTGCTCCCTGATGGCGAAAAAATCCCGTCCCACCGGATAGGGCCACTCCGGTTGAATGCACGCGGGCCCGTACTCGGTACAGGGCCTTACCTCTTTCCAGGGGGTGACCGGCTGCGGTTCCTTCCAGCGAAGCTCCCCCACCGGCGGCGCCGCATAGGGTATGCCCTTGTACGCCCAGACCCCGTCTTCCCACGTCCCGCTTATGGGTCCGCTGTCGATCACGGGCGCCTCCATGGTGGTCACGGGCCTCGACTTCTCCCTTCCACACCCCAAAGGGAAGATGGCCATGGCCGCCAGCAAGAGCGCCAACAGAAACCTGGTCTTCCTGATTACCATGATGCCCCCTTTCCGCGTCTTATGCCCCCATCTCGGCTCAGGAAATGCCTAAGACCGGCTGTAAATCCCGAACAAAGAATTCATACAACGCAAGGACAAAAATTCGCAATATACCCCAGGCGGATCACAGGCGGACAAAGCTTCCCCTAACAGACGATCGCACCGGGCACTAACAGCCGTTTTCCGCCCAGACCTTCCAAAAAGGATATTCGGAACAAAGCCCAGGTCTCAACAGCCTCGCTTTTCAAAACAAAAGCCGAGACCCCGCGCGGGGGCCCCGTCCGCGATCGCGTTTCCCCTGCGCCCCAGCGGGACTACTCCTGTTCTAACTCCCCTATGCGCTTCCTTAACTCCTCCAGGTGTCGCTTCAGGAATTCCTCTCGGGCCTTGAGGACGCTCAATTCGTCCTTGCCCGAAAAAACCTCTTCCCCTTTGGAGGCCCCAGCCACGGAGTCCCTAACAGAGGGCCAACTTCCGGTGAGCATATACTCCGCGCAGGGCCCTAAGCCGGAAGGGCTCCGTCCCAGCCAACCGGGGCTGTGCCCGAACCTCAACCATCCTGGCTGCCCGGTCAACCTGTACATGTTCCGGCATCCATGTCTGGGCATCTCGATCTCCTCCTCCCCTCCTCGCGATAATTGTCAATCTCTTCCGTCCGACCTACTCCCCTCGAACCAAGGCGGGAGTTGATCCCAAGCCAGCGGTACCTTGACCTCCTCTATTATTATACATATGCCAATAACGTTAGGGGAACCGTCGGCATCCCTTTTCGCGCGCAACCCCCTCAACTCAGGAGAAACCTCTCTCAATGTGTAAGAACCATCTCGAGAAGGGGAGTCAGGAAATCTCGAGAAGGGGAGTCAGGAAACGCCGTCAGCGGATGCCGGCGAGAGCAAGATGATCTCGCCAAACCTGCCATCGTAATGTTGGGACACCGGAGAACCTCTCCGGAATCGGTCGGCCCTACGTATCTCTTCAGGCAACAAAAAGGAAAAGAGCCTAAAAGCCCCGTCACCTTACGCCCCATGACCGAATGTCATGCCCCGTATGGTTGAGGTCGTGAAATCGGGCGTCTTGGCCGCGAGAGCGGGAAAGCTGTCACGCCTTAAGCCACGGTTGAGAATCAGTCTATCATGATCCCGCCGTCCAGGACCAATGTCTGCCCAGTCATGTAGGTGGCATCCTCCACCAGGAAGGCCACCGTTTTTGCCACCTCCTCTCCGGTGCCGAACCGACGCATGGGAATACGGGACATGACCTTGGCCCGGTATTCCTCCGACATAAAACCTATCATCTCCGTCTCAATGTAGCCCGGCGCAATCGCGTTAACCCTGATGCCATAGCGAGCCACCTCCCTCGCCAGACATACGGTGAGCCCAGTGACACCTCCCTTGGAGGCGGCATATGCCGTCCCGCCCGCCATACCGATCATGGAGACGATAGAGGAGATGTTCACTATGCAGCCGCCTCTCCCCCTCCTCATCATGTCCGCCACCGCTTTCCTGGAGGTGTGAAAATAGCTCATGAGGTTCACCCGCAGGATCCTATCCAAATCCTCTGGCCGCAACTCGTGGATAGGATAAAGCTCAAAGAGGCCGGCGTTGTTGACCAGAACGTCCACTCCCCCCAGGTCCTCCACGCAACGATCCACCACCGACTCCGCCCCCTCAACGGTGCCCAGATCCGCCTGGACCACGAGGGCTCTCACGCCTGCCTTCTCCGCCAGCTCTTTTACCTCTTCCGCCTCTTCCACCCGGCTGCGGCAGCATATCACCACGTTGGCTCCCCTCTCGGCCAAGTGCAGGGCCACCGCCCTACCGATTCCCCGCGAGGATCCAGTTATGACGGCGTTACTGCCCTCTATCTTCATCGTATTCCCTCCCCCTCGACCCAGAAGGATCTCGTCCGAATACCGCCGATCCACCGACTGCCTGCATGATCAAACGTCCAATAACGGCATGAACTCTGTTCATACACTATCTTCCACCTTTTTCCTGTGGGCTTCGTTCATCTCGCTAAACGGCCTCTCCAACCTCCTCACCCAAAGCCATACCAAAGGGGCGAGCAGGCCCGAGAGCCTTATCCCGTGCTGAAGGTGGGTCCTTCCCCCCTCCACGGGCCTGAGTACCCAGTAATGTTCGAAATAATACACCCATGGCACTTTGAAGGGCATGGTCCAGCGGAGCTCTCTTCCGGGAACCACCGCAAGGAGTTTTGGGAAGAACCTGTGAGCTCTCCATCCAGCCGGTTGAAACAACACCTTCAACCTTTTTCCTTTCGCCAGCTCACCTTTAACCTTCCTGAGCATGGGGTTCCACGT
Source organism: Actinomycetota bacterium (assembly GCA_015711955.1). GTDB lineage: Bacteria > Actinomycetota > Geothermincolia > Geothermincolales > RBG-13-55-18 > JACVJK01. The sequence goes on from JACVJK010000040.1 coordinate 16,199, forward strand.
CTCGTAGTCTTCCAGTTTGGCCAAGACTCGCCATACCGCCTCTGGCGGCGCGTCTATCTCGACCTCGGTGACGAAACTCCTTTTGAACATCTCTACACCCCCCTCGAATAGAGCAACCATGCTTTTATCACGTCTTTTTTGAAAATTTCATAAAACCTCAGACGCAGCATCTCTTTTTCTGTGCGCGGCAAGCTCGCCCCGCAGGCGATAAGATGGCTCGTGCTATTAAGGCAGAAAACTTGTCCTTTACGCCTATACACAAACGAAGCCATGGAATTAGCGGGAAATGACCCTTTTCAACCAAGCGGCCACCGAAGGGGCCAACACCTCAGGATAATCCGTCACCACCAGATGCTGGTAATCGGGTAGGTACAGGAACTCCTTTTCGCAGCGCAGCCTCCCGTAGACCCGCCTCACGTAATCCTCGGGAAAGATGTTGTCCTTCCCCGCATGAATGACCATCACCGGCACCTTTATCTCCTCCACTGGCCTAGCCAAGGGAGTGGACGCCAAGGAGTGAAGGGCCGAAAGGCTGACCCAGTTCACCGCCAAGGGATCGTTCCTCAAGAAATGGATCACGTCCGGGATGAGCCTGCTGGTCTCCTTGGTCAGGTCAAGATAGAGGGAGACGGGTATCATGAGGTCACCCGCCACCGAGCGCATCAGGGGATTTAAGTACTCGAGGTAAGGCATGAAAAGGCGAAACAATTCGGGCTTTCTGGTCATACGCTCGTTATCGGGCTCATCGGGGGCAAGCAGGTTGTGGCATACAGCCGCCGCCAACTCCGGCTCCGCCGCAGCGCAGTAGAAGGCCACTATCCCGCCCTGGCTGGAGCCGCTTATCGCCACCGGATTGCCGTAGGAGGCCTTGCAGTGACGTATGACCGCGAGGGCGTCTTCCACCAACTGCCCGATGGTATATACACCCCTCTTTCCCTCGCTCATCCCGTGTCCCCGGGGATCGAAGCCCACCACGTTGAACCCCTCTTTAGACAACAGGTACATGAACTCCACGTAAAGGATCGCGTACACCGACGTGCCAGGGACGAACACCACCACCGGGTCATCAGGCCTGCTCCGGAAATGATAGAGCTGAAGCTTTCCCGCTGGCCCCTTAATTTCCTCCTCCTCCCAGCTCATGTAAAGGTCCCCGAGGCCCAGCCTTCCCATCAGCTCCTGAGCGTATTTCCTCACTTCGTCTTCGGGCGGCAAAGGTCGATTCCACAGCCTCCAGCTCCAACCCAACCACCCCACTGCTCCGGCTGCCCCGAGGCCTAACGCACTCGCGAGCCCTCTCGTTCTTCCCTTCCTTGCCATCTCATGCTCCTTTCCGAGGTAAAATCCCGACGTGACCGCTTTTTGAGACGCTCGCTTTTTTGCCACGTTGAGCGGGACGATGAAGTATCAGCCGGCTTTTTGAGGACTTTTTCGCATTCACTGCGTTAATATATGTTTCGCGGTACTCGTGTGTCAACATCAAGGACTGCGGCAACAAAACCTGAACTCTTTATCCTTGGCGCGATAATTTCCCCCTTCCTTTCACACGAGCTGCCCAACCTGTAATCGGCCTCCCGGTCTTGCCATAAGACCTGGCCCTATCCCCAACCGAGAGGTCCACCTGTCAGCGAACCTTCTTATGATGTACACCAGGAAAACGTCAGCGAGCATCACAGATGCAGATAAAAGGCAGGTGAAATAAATGGGTTGGGAGGCGGTTTTGATCCTTATTGGTCTCTTGTTGGGCCTCGTATCGGGGACGGCCATAGGCTTTCTGGCGGCCCAAGGGAAAAAGGCAGCTGAAATCCGGAAGAAAGAGGTTGAGCTGTCCATCTGCCGCGAGGAGATGGCCAGGCTTGCTCAGTCTCTATCCAACACCGAAGGGGAGGCGGAGAAATGGCGCATGGAGTCGGAGGGGCTTCGGGAAGAGAACCGGAGGCTGGAGCTGGAGCTCGCCTCGCTCAGGGTGAAGATGGAAAGCGAAAGCCAGAATTTGATGGAGAAACTGGAGATGTTGGAGCGCGCCCGGACCCATTTGTCCGATACTTTCGCTGCCCTCTCCAAAGAGGCACTGCAGCAGAACAGCAAGATGTTCTTCGACATGGCCCGGGAAATGTTGGAGAAATACTGGGAAGGGGCGAAGAGGGTGGTGGAGGAACGCTCGCGGGAGATCGGCGGCGCGGTCTCCCCCTTGATGGATCACCTTAAGAAAGTGGAAGACCTCGTACAAAAACTCGAAAATGTCAGAAGAGAGGAGATGGGAAAGCTTTCCGAGCAGCTCAGGGGCCTCGCGACATCCCATCAGGAAATCCTCAGGGAGACGGGCAAGTTGGCCCACGCCCTCAAATCCCCTGCAGTGAGAGGGCGTTGGGGAGAGATACAGCTCCGGAGGGTGGCGGAGCTGGCGGGACTGGTCGAGCATTGCGACTTCACCGAGCAAGAGAGCGTGAACAGTGAAGAAGGGCGCATGAGACCCGACATGATCGTCTATCTTCCCGGCGGGAGACACGTGGTGGTGGACGCCAAGGCATCCATCAATGCCTATCTCGAATCTCTGGAAGCCACCAGCGACGAGGAGAAAAACTCCAAGTTGGTGGATCACGCAAAAAACATCAGGAATCGGGTGACCGAGCTGGGTTCTCGAAAGTATTGGGAGCATTGGTCCTCTCCCGATTTCGCCGTGCTGTTCTTGCCGGGAGAGAACTTCTTCAGCGCCGCCCTGGAAAAAGACCCCGAGCTTATTGAATACGCCGCTGAGCAACGAGTGGTCCTGGCGACCCCCACCACCCTTATAGCTTTGCTGCGAGCCGTGGCCTACGGATGGCGCCAGGAGGCCATCGCCCAGAACGCGGAACGGGTAAGAGAGATCGGGGTGGAACTGTATCGCCGCCTCCAGAAACTGGTAGAACACTTCAAAAGGATGAGGGAGGGCCTTCAGCAAGCGGTCAACAGCTTCAACGACGCGGTGGGCTCCTTCGAGAGCAGGGTGCTGGTCTCGGCTCGGAGGTTCCAGGAAATGGGCATGGTTGGTAGCGATGGGCTCGCCGAGATCAAGGAAATAGACACGCCCATCCGTTCTTTGAGGTCAGTGAGGTCATCTGTCGACGATCAAACCAAGGATGAATCAACGTAAGAGATATGATATTGGAGAATTTTGGGATCGATAATGACGGTTTTATAAAAACCTTGTTCAAAAGGCCTAGGAGAACACGGGCGAAAGGGGGAACCAAATGGAAGACACCCTCTTCGGGATCCTCGGTTTACTGCTTCTTGCCCTCTTCATGGCGCCATTCGTGGTGGCCTGGTGGAAGATCTTTAAAAAGGCGGGCTACAACAAGTATCTCAGCTTTCTCATGGTGGTCCCCTTGGCGAACCTGGTGATGTTCTTCATCTTCGCCTTCAAGAAATGGCCGGTGCAGAAAGAACTGGAACAACTGAGACAGCAGCTGCTAAAAACTCTCCCCATGGAGGACCAGAAATAAGTCCCGGGAAATCCCCTCGCCACCTGTCCCATTGCACACGTCCCAATCCTCCAGGACGGGAACCGATCAGTCCACCATGTCCATCACCGACCGGTCTGGCTCAACTTCGGGGCCGCAATAGAGGCTTATTGCTCAACCCTCGCGCCATATGCCTCAGGGTCCGACGGCCTTTTTCGCCCCCGGCTCGGCGCCGCTCCTTCCACCGGGAGGACAGGCACCTTGAGGGCCGCAAGAGAGGTCAAAGGTGATGAAATAAAGCGGACGTCAATACCCCCTTTCCCATCTGGAACTTCGGGGTTCTACCGCAGCAACTCCTTTAACTTTTCCAGCTTGGGAGCGATAACCATCCTGCAGTATTGTGCATTCGGGTTCCTTTCGTAATATTCTCGATGATAATCCTCAGCGGGATAGAAGGCGTCGAGCTTCCGGACCTCTGTCGCCAGAGGCCTGGGATAGCGAGCTGCGACCTCCCGCATGAAATCCCCAACCCGCCGCCCTTGCTCCTCGCAGGTGTAAAGGATCACGGAACGGTACTGGCTTCCCACGTCATTACCCTGTCGGTCGAAGGCAGTAGGGTCATGGCATCCGAAGAACACCTCCAGGATCCTGCGGAGAGAGATAACAGTTGGGTCGAACTCCACGAGCACCACCTCAGCGTGGCCGGTATCCCCCTGGCAGACCTCCCTATAAGTGGGCTGGGGTAAGGCCCCGCCGGCATAACCCGGAGTCACCGACCTAACTCCAGGCACCCGCCTGAAGACCGCCTCGGTACACCAAAAACAACCGCCCCCAAGCACTATCCTTTCGCAATGGCTGACCTCCTCGGCGGGCACGAAGCTCAATGAAAGCGAGTTGACGCAGTGGCGCAGGTTCTTGACGGTGAACCCCTCTCCCTCGAAGACGTGCCCCAGATGCGCCCCGCAAGAGGCACATATTATCTCCGTCCTCCTTCCGTCGGGGTCAGGTCGCCGCGACACGGCGCCGGTTATCTCGTCGTCAAATGCCGGCCATCCACAACCGGAATGGAACTTGTGCTCGGAGCGGAACAGATATGCCCCGCAACGGCGGCAGGCGTAGACCCCCGGCTCGAAATGATCGGTGTATTCCCCGCTGAAAGGTGGTTCCGTTCCCCCAAATACCATGACCCTCTCTTCCTCGGGAGTGAGTTCCTTCCACGCCATTCATGAACAAGCCCCATTTCATGACGACCCGGAAGGTCATGCCGCTTTCCTGCTGGTTCTCCCCATTCTCTGTCGGGGTAAAACCATCCCACGAATCTCCCGGGATACGGCGACCTTCGGGTTGCGTACGAACTGACTTCCACCACTCAAATTAGGGAGCACTGACTGTAGGGTGAATGACACAGGTCAGGACTGGATCCCGCGAGGCCCAGCTCCCCGCCATCATCCTTTGCTCTCTCCCTCAAGATCCGCGAGTAGTTCAGTGATCCTCCTTCTGATCTCGTCCCTCACTTCCCTCATCATCTCCAGGTCACCCTTTCCCGGATCAGGAAGCGGCCATTCCTCGAGGCGATCCCTGGCCGGGAAGGCTGCCTTGGCAATACACCCGAAAGATATGATGCGGTCGTAATCGTCCAAGCTTCCCGTATCCAGGGCCTTTGGCGTAGCACCGGAAATATCCAGCCCCAACTCCCTCAGCGCCTCCACCGCCAAGGGGTTGACCCTGGCCGCCGGATTCGTGCCCGCGCTCTCCGCCCGCCACTCCTTGGCCATGCTGTTGAAAAGGGCCTCCGCCATCTGACTCCGGGCTGCGTTCTCGCCGCATATGAAGAGAACCTTTCTCGCCATATCCAACACCTCCCTTTTACAGCCTCTGTCCGCCATTCCCGTTCACGGCAAGTAGCCCTCACCCTCCATTGCCTTTTATCCTATCGGTTTTCTCTATGCAATGATAATCCTCGGCCCCTTTTCCCTCGTCTGTGGGGTACGCTTCAACCCTATCTGGTCCTAAGATGCAATGACACGAACATCACCAAGCCCCGGGTGTGAACTTCCAAGGATGACACATATGCGCCATTGACAATCCTCGTTCCACATTCCAAAATACAAATGATAGTTGGTACAAATATTCATTTGTTATTTAAGGGGCTGAAGACATGAAAGGCGCAACCCACCCATGTCTAAGAGAACAGGACATAACAGAGCTGGCGGAATCCATGAAAGTATTAGCCGACCCCAATAGGCTGCGGATCCTGTGCCTTCTCCTGAAGGGAGAGAAATGCGTGTGCGAAGTTGAACGGGCTATGGAGATCTCACAGCAATTGGCATCTCACCATCTGAACGTGTTGAAGGAAGCCGGCTTCCTTCGTTCCCGTCGCAAAGGCTCGTCTATGTATTACTCAATAGAACAAGCTAAACTTGACACCTTGACGAAGACCATTCAACGTTATTTCACCGTGCCCAACTGCAGCAGAACCATAGAGAAAAAGGGTGCCTGCCGTGCCAACGAAAAGAGCGTGTCGACCGTCACTAAGAGCAAGGTCTCTGCGGGGAAACGCAGGATCGTAGAAGAAAGGCCCCTGACCGCATCCAGGGGAAGGAGGGGAAAGTGAGAAAGATAACGTTGTCCCTTGACGAGGTGGAGCTTATCCGCCTACGCCGCATCTTGGTGGACGAGGACCGGGAAGAGGCCTGGAGGTTCATCTGTGATGTGCTGGGGAAAAAGGCGAGGGAGGCGGAATTGCCCCATTGCGTTCCCGTCTTCGAGGCCTCATACAAGCCCCGCCAGGCAGAGTTGATAACCGGCTTGATGTCGAATCCGGCCACGAAGGTCTGTGAACGGAACAACTTCGATAAACCTGAGGATGGGAGTGAGACAAAGGGATAATGATTCTCGGGGGATATCTTCGATGGAAAATAAAGAAAAAACTTTCATCAACCGATGGGAGGTGGAGATGTTCTCGCCGCCCTGCGATCCAGGCTCACCCATCTGGGCGGCAAGGGTAAAAACCGACGCCCATTTGGCACCAGTGATGCCTTACGTGAACGCCAAGATGAAGAACGCTTTCTATGATCCGAAGGTGCCTACTATAGTCTGGAGGGAAGGGGAACACAAATACGCCCTGCGGGAAAACATAATAAGCATCAATAACCTCAGAGACCGAGACCAAGCTTTGAGAGTGGCTGAAAGAACTGTGAAAAAACTGAATGAGATTTGGGAACGCAGAGAGGAAATCAAACCCGACTATACCACTCGGGTTCCTCCTAAACTCCTGGACATTCTAAAGCTCCTTCCCCGCACCAACTGCGGGAAATGTGGTGTGCCCTCCTGTATGGCCTTCGCCGCCCAGTTGGTGGAAGGAGAGCGATGCGTCGAGGAATGTCCATCGCTTTTGGAAAAGGACAAACAGGAAAAACTGGCAAGACTTAAATCCATGGGGCTATGACTTGAAGGGTGAAATCTGCCTGACGGGTTCAACATAAAAGTTGGAAACGGCCTTTTAGGGAAAGGAGGTAAAGGATATGGAGATCAAGGTATTGGGGACTGGGTGTAAGAAATGCAAAGCCACCAAGGAAGCCATCCGCGAGGTGGTGGA
>JACVJK010000041.1 GCA_015711955.1 Actinomycetota bacterium
CTGACGGGCTATGTGCCGTCATGCCCTCCTTTTCCTTGCTTGAGATACTCGAAAAGTTGACGGTTATTTGTACTCTCCTCTGGCCAGAAGGGATGGGCATTGCCTTGGAGGGCAGAAATTTACAGGTGTTCGTGGGGCTTACTCTATGAATAATCTCATAACAAGCTACTTTCCTTTTGACAATGCTTCCCTCGCCTTTTCTAATGCGGATTCGGCTGAATACCAATGTAGCTGCAATTCCATTTTATATTTTTCCTTATACAAAGTGGAGGCATTAATATATTTGTCCCAAACGTCGCCAGCTGTTATGTAAGCTTCCACGGCTTCCTTTATGTGTTTGTAAGAATCCCGTTTTTTGTCCCTTTCGGTGCATTTCCGATCGAACTCGTCATAGACGGCTTTAAGGTCTCGCAATTCTTTGAAATAATCCAAGTAATTTATGCCTACATCGGTGAAAGACTCCATCCTTTCCAGTTTGTTTATGATCGGCTCTGCGTTCTTTATATATTCCGTGCTCTTATTCCCTACGAGCAAAGCGAAGATAATCGCCAGCAGTGTCACCAAGCCCATTATCGTGCCAAATACTGACACAGCTATAACCTTTTTCGAATCGCTCAGCTGCAACCCCTTGTAGATTTTTGTGGAAGGCGCAGGCGGGCTGGGCGCGATAGTATCCGTATTGGGTATCGAGGATGGAGGCAACGGTGTCTTTGATTCCGTCAAGGATGAGGGCTTTTTTAACTCAGAACCGCAATTTCTGCAGAATCTGGATTTCGCACGATTCATGACCCCACAGTTGATACAAGCAAGTCCGCTTTCCTGATGGTCTTTCATGGTTTCCGCAGCCTCACCCTCTTCGTGCGATATTCGTTTCACCTCATCGCTATGGCCATCTGAGGAGTGGTCAGGCATTTCGGAAAGCATTTCCAAAACCAGTCCGCTTAAAAGGGAGTCCCTGCATTCCATCGCCTTTTTTCTCCACTGATCGGAGGTCATGCCCGATACCAAAAACCTTTCTTTTAGGGCACCTTTAATCGAATCCTTCATTGGAATTATCACGGAACGGTAGAGCTGCATCTCATCACCGTTGAAGTCAGATGGGTCTTTCTTGAGAACGTTAATCACGTTTTCGCTTAAGCGTTTTCCTTGTGCAGCATAATATGAGGCTAGCTCATGAAGAAAGTATTCGCTTGAGTTGTGCATGACAACCACCTTACCCTGTTTTGGAACTTGAGCTGTTTTTAAATCATAGGCACTTCATTTTATAGATTCATTGAAACTCGCAACCCAAAAATGTACGCACATAACGTCTGCTCACACCCTAAACAGTAAATGCGCGTGAACTTTCGAGCTCGTTGAGATTTCTCACGTCATATATCTTCCACTCACCCTTTTCCGATATGAAAATGAAGTAATCCCTTTGCAAAGGATCTATGGGTTCGTCGTACAGGGGGGATACTGTGTCCTCATAATGGCAAAGGGTCTCCACATAAACAATTCTCCCATCATACTCAATGGACCTTACTTCATATTTAGCCAGAGGCAATGACATTTCTGCAAAAATGGTTTCAAAACTCATTTGGGCATGTTTTTCATCTACCTCGGGATCCCTATACTCCCTTTTTATGGGAGAGTTCTCCGCCAACAAATACCACAGTTGTGCAAAATCGAAATCCATTGAACCTCTACGCGCTAAATTCAACTCAGGTGTATACCACGTCTCCACCTTATTGAGTATCTCGTCCCTGTCCTTCTCCGAGAGAGAAGGTCTTTCCCTTTGGAAGGCTTTTATCTCTGAAAAATCCGTGATCCCCAACAAATAGACTTCTCCTTCCTCCAACTTCTTAGGAGATGTGGACTCTTTCAGATCAATCAGGTAAATCCCATCATTTTCGACTGCAAAAAGCACTGATCCATTTTCCTCGTCCCACAATACCGAATTTATTTTCTCCACCGGCTTCTCTAAGATTATTTCTTGCTTAACGATTAACTCCATGTCCATGATCCCCAACTTTTCATGGACGTGAGCGCCGTTTTCGAATTTCGAATCAGAATAAACTATATATCCTCCCTTTTGGCTAAAACCGTGGGGAACTCTGGCCCTATCCCCGTATGTATTCGAGATTTCACGGATCACGCTCCCATGGGAATCGGCTAAAACAAAAACGTGGTAGGCGCCTCCCTCAGGGTGGTATTCCCTCCTCACCAAGATTGAACGGTCAAGGCTCTCGTTAATGTCGATGAGGGCACCGTAATCCACGTCTTTAAAAAGTCCCGTTGTGAGGTCGTAACAAAAGAATCTCACGCCAGGGCCCAAGGAGCTGGCATTCAGCCAAACCCTGTTGTTCGAGTCCATCACGAATCCGCTGGGATGCAGGTTAGAATCCACAGAGTAAGCGGTCACCATCCCCTCATCGAGACGGTATATGTAAAAAACGGCTTGATAACCACCACCCAAGACCTCTATCTCCACCGGGTGCAGGCAAGAATACACGGCTCGCTTTCCATCTTGGCTGAGGTCTAAACCCGTGATGGGAAGGAAATCGTCAAGTATCTTTCCCTCGTACTCATACCTTCCCTCCACCACGGCTCCGTGGTGTACGTCGCCATCCCTCAAGAACAACACGTTCAGAGCTGATGCCGTTCCTGTGGCTGGCATCGCTGCCTTGTTACGTCTCATATAGAGATATGCGCCTAACGTACCTGTGGCCACGATGAGGGCAAGGGCAGCTATCCCGATTTTTCTTGTCCACGAAGGCACCCTTTTGGCCACCGGCTCATTTGCAGAACTCATGGGAATCTTTCTTGATTTCTGTTCCTGGGGGTATTCTTTGTCTATGGAAAACCCATGTTGATCATTCGCTAACACAGCTTCCTTTTCCACTTCCTCCAAAACCTTTAAGACCAAGCCTCCTATGATGGTGTGTCCGTAAAACAGCAACTGATGCCTCCACTCATCGAGGTCGGTTCCTGGTTGTCTTGCCATCTCTTTCAGTGTCTTGATTATCAAGGGCAAGGATGGCACGATGACCCGGTGATAGGTGTCCAATTCACTTTCGTTCAACTCTCCTATGGATCTGGACAGTATGCCCAAAACGGAAGAGGAGATCTTTCTGCCTTTACCGGCAAAGAAGCGATCGAGGTTGTCGGTGAAGTAGTTATTCGAGTCCAACCTTACCTCCTGAATATTTCACAGTTAATTGACCGCCAAACGAATCCTTGCTTCTTTGGGCATTTACTGATTCTGCAACCACGATTTTTCTACCCATATGCGTTAAGATTATCGGCTGCCAGTCGGGCTTGCTTTAATTGATTTTGGGAGCAGGCTCTGTTTTTGTATACCTAAGTATTGATGATCCAAATTGATCGCTGGATAGTCAGTACAATCTATGTAATCATCATTGAGGTTTCGGAACTCATTTTCTTAGAAATAGACTTAATATCATGATGATATTTTTATCAATCGTGACAGGTTCGTCCACAAGACAGAGTAGTTGGTCAATACCAGCCTCAATTCCATAACGATATTTTGTTAATAGCCACACGGCAGTTTCCCTCTCAAAACGATCGTAAAAGTCGCTCACATAAAAATGAATTATTAATTTCTTATTAATTTCTATCGGCGGCGTTTACATAAAAAGGCGTGCCTGATGCTGCGCGATCATTGCGTCCCGATAGGCTTAAGGAACGGTTAAACAAATCCGTACAATGGTCAATTCAACATCTCTCACCTCTCCGATACCCAAATAGAAGTTTTTGGCGTTAAGGTGATGCTGTTCCATTCGATGAATCAGCGGCGTGATTTTGTCCATTCAGGCAATGGTGTTTTTCGAAACAAACCAAGTTTTACCCGTTGGATCCAAGCAAAGAGATACTGCGTGCGAGTTCCGGTTTTAAACACTCCGGTATAAGAAAAGCCAATACCTGACCCCCTTTTTGGGTGTTATAATTGATATCTGTTCGGCGGAATGCGGCATCGGCTTGGGATGGCTGTATCGGCAACTCTGTCTGGGGTCCACGGGCGACTCCTGTTGAAGCGGGAGACTTCCAAGGGTCCTCGTGCCCCTCACGAAGAGCGACGGGTTTCGGGCCGGAAGGCTCAAGCGAGACCGATAGGCGAGCACGGATGAGCATTCTCACCGAGATAGTCCGGCAAAACTTGAGAAAGTATCCCGAGTACTCTATGGATTACTTCGAGGGGGAGTCTTTCACCAACCGGCAGGAACTGGACATGATCATGAGATACGCAAGAGGCCTGCTGGAGTTGGGGCTGAAGAAGGGCGACGTGCTCATGATCTGCATGGAGAACTCCCTGGAGGTGCCCAGGCTGTATGCCGCCTGTTTCTTCACCGGCGTCATCTTCTGCCCCACCCTCTTTCTATTGAGCGTCGACGAACTCTCTTGGATCGCGGAACACTCAGAGGCATCGTACGTCGCCACCAATCCGAGCCTCTTGCCCAAGGTCAGAGAAGCTTGCCCGGGTCTTTGGGAAAGGGGAAGGGTGATCATATACCCCGAAGGGGACGAGGAGGTGAGCGGAGCGGTGAACTTCAAGGTGCTCACCGAGGAGCAGCCTCCTGAACCTCCTGGCCCCGAACCCGAAGATGAGGACATAGCCGCCCTGATCTACACCTCCGGCACCACCGGAAGGCCCAAAGGAGTGCTCCTCTCCCACCGAAACCTGGGCTCCAACGTCGTTTCCGCCATCCGCACGGGCAGGGTGGGACGGGACGAGACGGCCCTCAGTCCCCTTCCCCTCTCCCATTCCTTCGGCATCACCGTCGCCCTAATGTCCTGGCAGGCAGGAGTCAAGTCCGTGCTCATGCGCTGGTTCGACCCGGAAGAAGCCCTCAGGCTCACCGAGACCCTGCACGTGCGCTCCATGGTGGGGGTCCCGGAGGTATTCGTGCAGCTTCTCAACCACCCTCATGCCGACCGCTACAACACCAGGAGCTGGAAGAGACTCATAAGCGGTGCCGCCCCATGCCCAGTGGAGATACAAAAGGCTTTCCACGACAAATTCGGTGTCCCCCTTTACGAAGGGTATGGGCTCACCGAGGCCTCTCCCATCGTGGCCATGCAGGGACCCCATATCCCCTTCAAGTACGGATCGGTGGGCCTCCCATTGGAGGGGGTAGAGGTGAGGGTGGTGGACGATCTCGATCGGCCCCTTCCTCCAGGAAGCCCCGGCGAGATAGTTGTCCGCGGCCCCAACGTCATGGTGGGCTACCACAAGGACCCTCGAGAGACGGAGGTCGCCCTGCGAGGAGGTTGGCTTCACACCGGTGACATAGGGTTTTTGGACGAAGACGGATATCTCTACGTAGTTGAAAGGAAGAAGGACCTGATCATAACCAGCGGTTTCAATCTCTACCCTGCCGAGGTGGAGCAAGTGCTGGAGACGCATCCGGCGGTGGCGGAAGCGGTGGTGGTGGGAAGACCGGATCCGGTTCGAGGCGAGGTGGTCCACGCCTTCGTGAGGCTCAAAGAGGGTAAAAACGTCACCCAGGCGGAACTGCTGGAGCACTGTCGCAAGCATTTGGTTTACTACAAATGCCCCAAGGGCATAACCTTCACCGACTTCATACCCAAAAACCTGCTGGGAAAACCGCTGAGGAAAGCCCTGAGGGAAAGGCTTCTTGAGGAAAAAGGTTAAACGCGGGGTCCACGACGCGAGCGGTATGGTCGACCCCGCGCTATCCCCTGTAGACAACTCTTCTGCCGCCAAGGAAAACGCGGAGGCGCAACGCCAGGCGCACCGTCATCCCAATAACGGATGGGATCAGGTTTATCAAGCGCAAGACGCCTGAAAGTCATAGGCATTTCTCCCTCCTGGCCCGGCGAAAGATCCAGTCCCAATGAGAATAATCGGTGGGCATTATTGGTGGGCATTAGAGGGCCACGCGCGCTTGGTCTTTCCGGCGTAAATAGACGTCAGCCTGTATCTTTCCAAAACCAAACCCATGTTCGACAGACCTGATCCAGCGCGCCAGGCCTTCAAATGGTTAGGATTTAATGCTCTTCAGAACGAGCGCCCGGATGTTCGACAGACCGGATCCAGCGCGCCAGGCCTTCAACCGGCCCTCTGGAGCCCTTTTGATGCGCCAAACGAAGGCGCCGATCATGGGGCGCTCCTTCCGGCAAGGACTTCCGCCTTGTGGAGAGGAGAACGGTGAAGGAAATCGGCGCGGACCATCACGCGTTTCAGCGTTCGGAAGCGTTGGATACCTTCGTATAAGAAGATTCCCTATGGGTCATCTCACCAAATAAATCGTTATCTCACTGCATAAATCGAGATCTTAGCGCACCTTTCCTTTTGCTCCGTAAGAGGAGATGACTGGGGACCGCCGAACGGACGCGTCTCGGGCGCAAAGGCAGGGCTTTTTTATATCCTTAAGGCCCGTTTTCATCCTCTCCGCAGCCAAGAGATACCGCTTATCTGCCTGTCGATGCTTGGTCTGTGAGGCAAGTCGGCAATCTTTCAAGCTGGAAGGGTGGGACTAATCTTGGCTCACACCAAACCCAGGCCCTCGTCTTCCTCCACCCTCCTGAGCAATTCCTTCAGGGCCCTTTCTCCAGGAGAAAGCCTTCCCGATTCCAGCTCCTTGACCACGGTGTAGAGGGAACGGTGTACCGGGAGAGCCGCTCCCCTCTGCCTTCCCCTCCGCAGGATCTCCCCGCACAGGTAATCCACCTCGGTCCTTCCGTATCTGGCCAGATGCAAGGGCATGGGGGGCAAGAGCCTTTCCCACACCCCCTCCTGGAAGGGGTCCATTTCGTCCCCCTCCAATCCCAATACCTCACGGGCCTCGCGAAAAGCACGCTCCACCAGAGTCCTGGTCTCCGTTCCTTCCCGCAGAACCGAGGGGGTGCGTCCGGTCACGGCGCAAGTGGCGTTCAAGGCTGAGGACACCGCGGCCCTCCGTGATAGTTCCCGGCTAGCCTCCTCCCCTTCCACCTGCCGGATCCTCACATAGCTTTCAAGGGTCTCCAAGAAAGGGGAGGCGACCTCTGGGTCGAAACCCTTCCCCGCTGCCAGCACCACTTCCCTGATATCCTCCACCTCCACTCTCCCGTCCTCGGTCAGTCGGGCGGAAATCCGGCATATCAAGGCGGCGGCGCGGGAAGGGCCCACCATGCCCTCCAGTTCATGAAGCGCGTAACCATCTTGAGCGCTCAAATAATACGTATCCCGGTGCACGAAAGGGCTCACTTTTCTTATGGCTTCCGCAGTGTGGTAAGCGGGCACGGCGATGAGCATCAGGTCGAAGGGGACAACCGGGACTCCGAATTCCCCCAATTTCACCCTTCCAGCCCCCTCCAATGCTCCTTCCAAGATGAGTCCCTGGGACGCGAGAGCCTCCCTTCTGGCCGAATCAGACTCGTAAATCACCACCTCCGCTCCCCCCGCGTCCAGCAAATAGGAAAATGCCGTTCCCACGGCTCCTCCTCCCAACACGGCCACTCTCATATTTCCTCCTTCACTCGTGAATGCCTACCACCAACGGAAAACCCCAGGGAATCCAAGTTCACGAAAATTGGACGGGACCCTCGGCGCATCATCTCGCCTTGGGCCCCAAACTTCAATTCCCACCGCCTCTCTCCCACGCTCTGGCTTCATCCCTGATCAGTGGCCAGTCCGGGGTTCTCCGGCTGCTCCACTGGTCCTTGTTCGGGGGGCGGAGGAGGTATGGGTTTGGAGGTCCATATGAAAACCGGCGTGCCCACTTCCACCAGCTCGTACAGTTCCACTATGTGGGCGTTGGACATCCTGATGCATCCGTGGGAACGCATCCCCGGTGCGAAGTTGGGGGTGCCGTGGATGAGCACCAGTCCCCCTCCGGCGTTGGTGACCAGAGCCCTCAGCCCCAGGGGGTTATTGGGGCCGGGCTCAATGCGAGGCGGCATGTTCCTCGACCAATCGGAGTTGGGGTTGATCCAAACGGGATTCTTCTCCTTGCGGATTATCCTGTAACTCCCCAAGGGCGTGGGATACTTGGGAGTGCCCACCGCCACCGGATAGGTCTTAACCAAACTGTCCTTGTTATATAGCTTCAGGGTGAAGCCCATGACGTCCACCACTATCACGCTTTTGAAGCGGTCATCGGTGACCGAGGGGGCCACGGTGTTCACCGCCGCCTCCACCGTCCTCTCTTTTGCCAGCAAGGCCTCCAAAATTCTCTGCAGGGTGACCTCTTGGTCCATCTTCAGGCCTTCCCTGGCCCATGTGTAGCTGAGCTTCCCCGTCTTGAAATCGAAGTCGAGAGAGGCGTTGCGAGGACTTCGGTCGATCTCCCGGGCGATGGTAGCCAGTTTGGCCCTGAGGGCACCCTCGTCCAGGGTATACTCCAGCCCCACCTCCACCTCGGCCGGTCGAGCGAAAAGCCTTCGGTAGATCCTTTCCCATAGGGATCTCTCCCAACCCAGGCGATACGCCCTGTCCACCAAGGCCTCCAGGTCTATATGGAGCTTTAGGTCAGCGGGCTTTATCTCCCAGCTCCTTTCCCCGAACCTAAGGACCACCGGTTCGCTCAAGGGGGCTACGATATTCTCCCGCAGCAGGTTCAGGACCTCCTCACGGGACATGCCGGAGACGTCCATCCCAAGAACCTTGGTGTTGGGAAACATCTTTCCCCTCTGCCGGGCGTCCGCGTATGCGGTCACGGTTCCCAGGAAGAGCAGGAAAAGGGCAGCTCCCGCCAGGGCCCAAAGAGCCCACCGGTTGCTCCCCCTGGCCAGCGGCCGCCTCTTTCTTCTGCCTCTTAGCCCTTTCATGTCCGCCTTCAACCTCTTGCTCTTTCAGTCCATCTTCCAGCCTATTTAACCAATCCCGTTTCGACTCGCACAAAGGACTATGCTTGGATGGGCAGCCCCTCGGACGCCGGGGCGATTTCCTTTCCTGCGCCCACCAGTGCTTTTGTTGCGTAATCTGTTTTAGCCTCCATCTTTTACCTCTGGCAGCCTTGCGCAAGCTCACAGGATAAAAGGAGGTAGCCATCCTTTGTCCGAGGGCCCTTCCGTAGTGGGATCGACGAAACAGTGCGTATCTGGGTTCCAGCCCGAAGGCCCGTTTTATCTCGAGCCAATTCCTCCGACCAATACTCAACGGCTGCCCCTCAGCAAAAGCGCATCATAGCTTATGGGCGAGGAGAGCCCGCCAAGCTTCGGGGGCAAGTGAGGTTCACCACCTCTCCAAGAATTGCTGGAAATAACTGTAAAAGGAGAACTCCGAGAGAATCCTCTGCCTTTCTTCGTGGAGGGACCTGATGGCTCTCATGTCCCGGAGTTCCCCCTTTCTTCCCTCGGCTTCGATCATCTCCAGCAATTCCCTGTTCCTGCGTTCCAGTTCCTCCAAGCGTCTCCGGTAACCGGGGATGAACAGCGCGTCGAGCTGCCCGCCCCTGAACCTGGCCAATGTTCCGCACCTGCCGCAAGTGAGGTAATCCACCCCCTCGCCTTCACTCATCATCGCGTTGCATAGGGGGCAATGCTCTTCTTCCGAAAGCATCAGCATCTCCCTTCCGCGCTCCAGGGGGCAAAAGAACCATTACCGTACCTCAAATCTCATGATACATCCCGGTGCGCAGGACGGGCATGACGGAAGCGCCAGTTCGTTCCGTTATTCTTCTCCCTGTACGGGCTCGCCCCCCATGAGCAAGCCTATGATCAGAAGGAGAGCGCCCACGATAAGGAGAGCCCAGGGTATGTAAACCTTTGCCACGTTGATCTTTCCCAACGATTTCTTGGCCTCATCCACCGCTGCCCGGACCGAGCTGCCGGTCTGAGAATACTCTATCCGGAAGACCTTCTGCTTGGCTCCTCCGTCCAGTTTCTGCTGAAGCTCCACCAACTTGCCAAGATGGGGAGCCAACGCGGCATCGGAGGCGTATTTGGCGAAAACGGAAAAGGCAGCGGCCAGCGCCTCCTTATCTACCTCCATGAAAACCGTCTCCACGTTCTTGTAGGTGTCCACCGGGATACCCGTCTTGGGTTCCACCGACGTCTCGTTCTCCATTGTCAAGTAATATTTGAGGGGTATTCCCGCCTCGAGGGCGGCATTCAACTGCTTGAGGTCTTCAGCGGAGAAGCGCTGGCGGGCCAAGGCCAGTATGGCATCCAGGTCTATCCCCATTTCCTTCAAGGTGTTCTTGAAATCCCCCAGGGGCAAGCGGGACGGCAAGCCGTAAGCCTCCAAAGCCGCGGATACCACGGGCTTTTCCTCGAAGGAGCCGCGGAAGTTATAGACGGTCAACCCTTCCTTTTCCTCCTCGCCCACGAACTCGCTCTCCACCGCGTCGCCTATCTCGTTCTTCCATATGCGGTACTTCTCGTCCTTGGAGGTGTCCATGGGCAGGAAGGGATAGTAGCTACCCTGCCGGTTTACTACGTTATCGGCTTTCCACGCATAGGCCCTCTCGTCCTGGAGGTTTTCGAAAGTCCTCCTGTCCAGCACGTAAGCGAAACGCTGCTCCTGCTTTTGGGGGCCCACTTCCGCGCTGATCTTTTCCAGGATCACCGCCCGGTTGGAGTCATACTGGGTGGCATCTGACTTCAGGTTCCTTTCCACCCTAAGCTCCATCTCCAGTTCCTGCCCCTCCGGCAAGGGCTTTCGAGTGACCGGGTCCACAAACCAGGTCATCTTTCCGGTGTAATCCACGGTTGTGTTTATATCGTCTGGGAGTTTCACCAAGGCACTTACCGCCACCGCCCACCAAATGATGGAGGCAAGTATCAAGAGTATCCCCAAGACGATCATCACCTTGCTGGTAAGGCCCTTCATCTCATCCCTCCTTGGTCAAAGATTTTTCACTCCACGGACCAAGCTCCGTATCCCAGAGATCGATCAGCCCAAAGCGAAATACCGTTTCGACGGGACTCGTCACTATGGATACTTCTCTTCCTATGCCATTCCTCCTTCAGTCTCGAGCCAACAGGGGAGAAGATCCTCTTATACGTTTCATCTTCCGACTGCTATTGGGGGCGAGCCGCCAAGGGCCCTTCCCAAAACCTCAGATGCGAGGGCCGCCGTTACGGCGGTCTCCCCTCCGCGTCGATTATAAACCTCTTCGGTGCCAATTCCGTCCAGCGATCCGACGAGCCATTTTACATTCCTCAGGCAGAGCACTCAAAACAACCGCTAACCCTGGGGGGATTTGGAGTCGCTTTCGGGTTCGGCGAGTCGCGCTTGACAGGCCCCATGCCTTCTACACCTTGTCCGACGAGACGCCTCCACCTCTCCTCTTACTCGCTTGGCGACGATGGGCCATGGCGCCTCAAGGCCCGTCCTTGAGCCTGAAACCAGGGGACAGGTGACCCCCCCTCCATCCTCTCCCGTAGCTGAAATAGAGAGGTCTTTCCGCTACAATCCCCTTTTCCGCGTGCACCTCCAACGAAACTGATTCCTTGCGACCGAAACTCGCGTTGACATTTAGGGTGAAACGGGATTTCGGGGAGATAACCAGATCGCGGTAGACCTGCCTACCGGATTCCCCCACCATGACCACCTGGACCCTAACGGGATCACTTCCCGGGTTTTGGAGGCAAAGCCATTCTTCGAACCCATCCCCGGTGTATCCCTCGGCGAAGTACCAGTGCCTCGATGGGCTCTCCACCGGCATACCTATATCCCCTCCGGACATGCGCCCCCCGTAGCTGTAATAAATGGGTCTTTCCGCCACCATGGGGGAATCGGACGTCATCTCCATGGCCACCTCTCTTCCCGATCCCACTTCTCCGTTCACGAAGACCGTGAAACGGCTCAAAGGAGGCACCGAGTAACGTGCGGTTCTGAGCTCGCCCCCCGCGGCGCGGTAAACCACCTCCGCTCGGCACGGGGAAATCGACGGGTTGAACAGGCAAAGCCACTGCTCGAAGCCTGAACCGGTGTACCCCTCGGCGAAGTACCAACGCTCGGAGGGTAGGTTAACCCCGGGGGACACGTGGCCACCCGCCCATTTCCCACGGTAGTTGAAGTACATGGGCCTCTCCGCCACCACGGGTCGGTCAGCGGTGATCACCATGGATACCTCCCGGTTCGGCCCCACGTCCCCGTTGACATCGACGGTGGACCGCCTTGCGGGGGGTACTTGCAGATGCCTCTCCTTGACCTTTCCCCCTCCGGAAAAATACTCCACCAATACCTTGGTCGACTCCGAATTCGGGTTGAACAGGCAAAGCCACTGCTCGAAGCCTGAACCGGTGTACCCCTCGGCGAAGTACCAACGCTCGGAGGGTAGGTTAACCCCGGGGGACACGTGGCCACCCGCCCATTTCCCACGGTAGTTGAAGTACATGGGCCTCTCCACGAACACCGGCAAAGAGGATTCCACCATGACGGACACGTCCTTGCCCCTTCCCACCTCAGAAACCACGTTCACCGTCCGGCGGGACACAGGGGGAACTATGTAGTCGCGGGAAACCATCGCCCCGTCGGCAAAGGCGTATCCCACCTTCACCACCGCCTCCTCCAAGCCGGGGTTGAACAAGGTGAGCCACTGGTCAAAACCTTCCCGGGTACAGCCCTCGGCGAAGTACCACTTGGTAGCCGATGCAGCGCATATCACCCTCCTGCGAGATGAGAAAACGCTGCCGTCCCGATACCTCACCGTGGCGCTTACCACCCTTTCCCCGTCGTGATCTCCCGAAAGCTCGAATTCGAAATCGAAGGGAGGTGAGGACCTCCATTTCTCCCCCACCCCCTCCAGGTTCACCGTGACCCTCTCCACCAATGTCTCCCTCACCAGCTGCATGGACACCCGCAGGCTCTTTCCCACCAACTCACCCTCCCGGGGAGAGATGAAGGCTATCCTGGTGGGAATTTTTATCCCTCTGAAGATCCCTCTGAAGATGGCACGGGCCTCCCTCTCCAGATATGCGTCGTCGCGCAATCTCTTCTCTTCCTCCGGGTTGCTTATGAAGGAGGCTTCCGTGAGCACGGCGGGCATTGCCGTGTTGTTGAGCACCACCAAGGACCGCTCCTTGACCCCCCGGTTGGGCAGCTTGAGTTCGGCCACCAGTTCCGCCTGGATGGAGTTGGCCAGCTGTCTCGCCTGCTCGCTCGCCGCAGGCGATATAAGGGTCTCGGTACCGTTCACCGAGGGGTCGGCCACGGAATTGTGGTGGATGCTTATGAACACGTCGGCGTTCCAGGAATTGGCGATCCTGCACCTCTCGGAAAGGGACACATATCGGTCATCGGACCTGGTGAGCAGCACGGAGGCCCCTTCCCCCTCCAGTAAGACCTTGAGCTTCTGGGCCACCTTCAGGTTCACGTCCTTTTCCTTGAGGCCGGTGGGTCCCACCGCCCCTGGGTCCTCCCCGCCATGACCGGGGTCAAGGCAGACCTTCACCCCGAAGAGCGTGTTGCCCGCCGATGCATTGGTCAGGGAAGGTTTGGGGAAGAAAAAAAGCGAGGCCAAGAGCAGAAAACAAGAAGAAAGGCATAGCCAACCCCCTTTCGCCCGCGGCGAAAACCGTCTCGATCCAGCCCTTCCTCCCATGAGGCGGTTACCTCCCACGAAAGGGTTCCCGGCGCTCAGATTCCGGGCCGTATATGCGCCACGGCTCGAACCTTCACGAAGGGAAAGGGGTTTGCGCGCCATTTTTCCTTAACGACTCATGGTTCCTCGTTCCGGTTCCCATCTAGCCCTTACTTCTACCACCGGGAGCTCCTTCCTTCCGATGGTAAGCCTCCTGCCCCCTCCTCCCCTCAACCGCCAGGAGGGAGCGGGAATCCCCGAGAAAAAGCTAAGGGAATGAGCCTGAAGGCACAGCGACTGAGCTCTGAGGATCCCGATATGCCCAAGACCCCCACTTTTACCCTCGATAGGCAACTGCGGAAACCTCCACCCGGAAACCTCCGGGCACCTTAACCCCCGCAACGGAACGCGCAGGATAGGGGGAGACGAAGAACTCCTCGTAAACCTCGTTGAAGGCGGGGAGCTCTTCGATGTCTTCCAAGTAAACGGTGACGGAGAGCACTTTGCTCAGAGAGCTACCAGCTTCTTCCAATACGTTCTTGAGGTTCTTGAGCGTCACCAGGGCCTCTTCTCTCACGTCCCCTCTCACGCGGGTACCGTCTGCCTTCACGGCCACCAATCCTGACACGAAGACCAGGTCTTTCCATGCCACGGCGGGAGAATAGGGGCCCTGGGGCCTGGGAAGATCCTCTCCCCACACGGGAACCTTTTCCTCCATCCCACACCTCCTTGCTTGTAGGGCCATTCCCGCTGGAGACCTGCGCTCGCCTCGAGCGCATCCGCAACGGTCACGGTTCGGTTGCCCTTACCCGCCCATATCCATTTAAGTCTTTCCCCTCACTCAAATGGCTCATGGGAATGGGCCAATCCCTCACAAAATCCTTCCTCTCTTGCGGTTATGCGCTGCGCGTCTTTTCCTTCATACCGCTCCCTTGGACCCAGCGCAATCCGTTAAAGACCGTTCATGAGGAACGCCGCTCTAAGCGAACGCCGCTCCTTAAGATCAATAAAACGAGGATGCTTGCCGAAGCGCAACTTCACCCTCGAAATCGGCGCAGGCGGAGGGAATTGGTCAAAACTGTGAGGGAACTGACCGCCATGGCCGCCGCGGCGAATATGGGGTTGAGGGTTATGCCCCAAAACGGATACAGCGCCCCGGCGGCCAACGGGATGCCCACGCCGTTGTAGAAGAAGGCCCAAAAGAGGTTCTGCTTTATGGTCCTCAGCGCCCTACGGGCGAGGCTTATGGAAAGGGGGACCTTCAGCAGGTCAGCGCTCATGAGGGTGATGTCGGAGGCCTCCCTCGCCACGTCAGTCCCCGTTCCTACCGCTATCCCCACGTCCGCCTGGGCCAAGGCGGGGGCGTCGTTGATTCCGTCGCCCACCATGGCCACCACCTCGCCATTCCGCTGCAGGCTTGCCACCAGCCCACTTTTCTCCGCCGGTTTCACCTCGGCCATGACCTTATCTATCCCCACAAAATTTGCCACCCTTTCCGCCGCCACGAGACGGTCACCGGACACTAATACGGTCTTAAGCCCCATCTTCTTCAGCCTTATCACCGCCTCCCGAGCCTCCTCCCTGAGGGCGTCGATCAGGGCGACCATGCCCGAGACTTTCCCGTCCACCGCCACGAAAACCACGGTGAACCCCTGGGACGAGAACTCCAAAGCCCTTCTTGCAAACCCATTCAGGGGTATGCCCCGCTCCCGCATGACCTCTTCGTTGCCCACGAGCACGCTCTTGCCTCCCACTCGTCCCTCCACCCCCATCCCTGGCAGAGCAGTGAACCCCTTTCCTTCCGGAAGCTTGATGTCCCTGGCCTCCGCCTCCTCCACCAGTGCCCGAGCCAGGGGATGCTCGCTCATCCTCTCCAGGGCCGCCGCCATCTGCAACACATATTCCTCCTCGATCCCCGCTTCCGCCAGGACCACGTGAACCCGCGGTCTTCCCAGGGTCAATGTCCCAGTCTTGTCGAAGACCACGGTGGTGAGTCGCCCCGCCCTTTCCAGGACCTCCCCGCCCTTGAACAGGATCCCCATCTCCGCCGCCCTGCCGGTGCCGGCGACTATGGCAGCAGGGGTCGCCAAGCCCAGAGCGCAGGGACAGGAAATGACCAGCACCGAGACCATGCTGAGAAGGGCTCGGTTAAAGACGGGTTCCGGTCCGAAAAGGACCCAAATAATGAAGGTGACGGCAGCCACGGCCATCACCGATGGGACGAAGACGGAGGCCACCCGGTCGGCCAATCTCTGGATGGGAGCCTTGCTCGCCTGTGCTTCCTCCACCATCCTCACGATCTGCGAAAGCACAGTGTCTCCTCCCACCCGGGTGGCCTCGACCCGGAGGAAGCCGTCGGTATTTACGCTGGCGCCGATCACCTCGCTTCCCGCGATCTTTTCCACGGGCGCGCTCTCGCCTGTGAGGAGGGATTCGTCCACGTAAGCCCTCCCTTCCAGTACCACCCCGTCCACCGGCACCCTTTCCCCCGGCCTCACCAAAAATACGTCGCCTTCCCGAACCTCCCCCACCGGGATTCTCACCTCTTTTCCGTCCTTCTCCACCACGGCGGTCGGGGGCTGTAGGGAAACGAGCTTGTTCAAGGCCCGAGAGGCACGTGCCCTGGCCCCCGCCTCCAGGTATTTTCCCAAAAGTACCAGGGCGATGATGGTGGTCGAGGCGTCGTAATAAACGCTGAGGTTCAGGCCCGCCCCGCTGATGAACCCCGGAGCGAAGGTGGCAAGGACGCTGTAGAAGTAGGCCGCCGAGGTGCCCACCGCTATGAGGGTATTCATATCCGCACTCCTGTTGCGGAGAGCGCGCCAAGCCCCCCGGTAAAAAACCAAGCCCGGCCAGAACTGCACCGGCGTGGCCAGCGCGAACAACAGAATGAAAAGCCCGCGCTGACCAAGACCTTCGAGAGACGGGATAAACATCCCCCCCATGGAAAGGAACATCACCGAGGCGGCCGTGACAAGGCTGAATATCAACTTTAACTTCAAATCATCCCCTTCCCCCGTGGTCCCATGAAGCCCCCTCTCGCTGCCAGAAACCTCCCGCTCGGCGGAATATCCGGCTTTTACAATCTCTCGTATCAAGTCGTTGACGCTGAGCTTCGTTGAATCGTAAAGGACCGCTGCGGTGCCGCTGGCCAAATTGACTTTCGCCTCCGCCACCCCATCCAGAGCCTTGAGGGCCTTTTCTACCCTGGAAACACAGGCAGCACAGGACATGCCTCTCACGCGTAAGACCTCTTTCCTCATGTAGGTGCGGTAGCCCAGGTCCTCCACCGCCCTCACTATATCCCCCAGGCCGATCGACTTGGGGTCGTACTCCACTTGCGCCCTGTTGGAGGCGAGGTTTACCGCCACCCGTTTGACTCCCGATAATCCGGAGATCCTCTCTTCGATCTTCGACGCGCACCCAGCGCACGTCATGCCCTCTATGGAGATCACCGCATAGTCGCGGCCGCCATCCGCCTCTTCCGCCCTTCTTTCAAGCCCCTTTACCGGCCTATGCTCTTCATTCATCCCTTTTTCTTCCATTGAAACCCTCCCAGTGAAATATCAAATCCTCATGATCGCCGACTTCTCCCCCATATGTTCCTCCAGCCCATCCCCATCAGCCAATGATCCTGGCCGGCCGCTGCCAAGGACCCGAGGAGTTGGTGGCCTTCGACCTCGGACCGCAAGTCTCTTAGCGATCCTGGCGCCGGCCCCATCGGGGCTGCCGTCAGTCGTGAAAATCGGGGTCAAGGCCACCTTTCCGCTCCTCACTTCGGGACCATCTTGTAATGGATGGCCTTTTCGCGGATCAGCCGCCCCCACATGCGGCCCTACGCCATCCGCCCTTTGCTTCACATTGGAGTGGAGGCCCGCAAGGCATCGAGCCGCTCAGCGTGACCCTCGAAGATGGACCGACAACTATCGGCCATGGAATATCGCCTCCCGAGAGGGGAAGGATAAAATGCAGTCATGAAGACCCCTCCCGATCTCAAAGCTCTGGCGGACAAGAGGCGTGTGAGGCGCGGCGTTGCGGTCGCCCTGGCGGTATCCGCGGCGACGCTGGTCTGTCTTTCCTTGCTAACCATCCAGCGCGACACCTTCTCTGCGCTATCGCGGCTGTCTCCACTCTTCCTCTTGCTGGCGGCTTCCTTCTCCTTGGGAAGGTGGGTCCTGTCAGCACTGCGGATGAGACTCATCCTGAGACTCCTTGGCAGGCAGCTTCCCTTCTCGAGCCTCGTCAAGACGGTATACGGAGGATACTTTACCGGCCTTGTGACTCCTTGGAGGGCGGGGGGGATAACCGGCGAGGCAGTTTTTCTATACTTGTACGGCGTCCCCGCCGGAGAGGCGGCAGCTGCCATATCCTTCGGGGCCTCAGTGTCCACGATCCTCCTTTTGCTGTTATTTCCCCTGGCCATCGGCCTGGCTTCAAGAACAATAAATCTGAACTTGACATTTAGAGGTTTTATGTTCTCTGCCCTGGGAATCGGCATAATCTTCCTTGCCCTGGTCGTCTTAGCCATGCTCCGGGCGAAATCGGCGAGCCTGGAAAGGGTTTTGGCCAAGTCGCCGAGGTTTTTGGCCCGGAGAAGAGGATACGTCAAGGCCATGGGGAAACTGGTCAACGAGTTGGAGAGGTTTTCCACTTCTCTTAAGATATTGTTGAGGTTGAGGGTCAAAGACCTGGCGATGGTCGTCCTGTTATCCGTATCCTTTTGGCTTTTGGGTTTCCTGGTGGTTCCCGTCATCTTGGTTGGCCTGGGCCTTTCCAGATTTTTCTTCCACTCTATCCTGGCTCAGCTGGTGGTCCAGTTGCTCATGCCCTTCGTGCCCGTCCCGGGAGGAAGCGGAATTGGGGAAATGGGATTTTTCTGGCTCTACCAGAGCTTTCTGCCCGATGTGGGAGTCGCGTCGCTTCTGACCTTGGCCTGGAGGTTCATCGACTTCTACCTGGGGCTCATAGTGGGTGGCTCCTTCTTCCTCTGGATCATGAAGGACACGGGTCAAAAGTGAAGCGCTCCCAGCTCCGAGGGACTAGAAAACAGCTGAGACGCGAGTTGGGCATCAGGCCAAAGATTCACAGACCAGCGCAGCGACAAGGGGCAGGGAAAACGGAAACGGACATTATCTGGTAATATATACCTGAACAGCGTGGAATCCATGATGACAGGAGAGCAAGCATATGAAGGTTGACAAAAAGGAAAAGGCCAAGAACACATCCCGGGTGCTCAAAGGCTTGGAGACCAAAAGGAAGCTGGTCCAGACCGCGATAGAGCTTTTCGCCCGGGAAGGGTTCGACAAGGTCACCGTGGACGACATATGCAAGAAGGTGGGGGTCACCAAAGGCGCCTTTTACAACCATTTCAAATCCAAGGACGAGGTGATCCTGGAAGAGTTCAAGATCATGGACGAGCACTACATGAAAGTGGAGGAGAAACTCGCCACCTTGGAAGACCCCCTGGATAAATTAAGGGTATTCCATCTGGAGGCCATAAAGCTCATGGCCGAGATGGGGGTCACCCTCATGAAAGTGGTCTATCACTCTCAGATAGCCCCTCACATGAAGCACCCTTACTTGGACAACCGAGAGAGAGCCCTTTACCGCATCACCCGAGATATAGTAAGAGAGGGACAGGAAAAGGGATACATACCCCCTGATTACCCCTCCGATTACCTCGCCTCCATCCTCATCAACGCCTTCCGGGGACAGATCTACCACTGGTGTCTTTCCAACGGTGAATTTGACTTGGTGAAACAGTGCAGCGACATGGCGGATCTGCTCATCGAGTGTTTCCGGGCCTATCGGGAAAGTCACGTTTCCAAGGAAAGGGAGAGGGAGGCCTCTCGCTGAGGCCTCCCTCTCCCGTTTCGACCTCTTACTCCCTCACTGTTCATGCTCCCGCTGACCCCGGAGCCACGGGGGCTCGATGCTTATCTCCTCTCATTTCACGTAATCCTCGAGGCGGTAGACGTTATCGGCATCGGGAGAGAAGGCGTCCCGGAGTACCCTGTCCAAGTGCTTTTCCGAAGGGCTCTTGGGGATCTCGTCCACCACCTGCAGATAGCTGGGCACCGAGTTCCTCTCCAGGCCCTGTAAGGCCTTTTCGAACACCGATTTGGGATCTATGCTCCTTCCCGGGAAGGGGGCCACCGCTGCCACTATGTCGCTTTCCCCAGGAGCGCCGGAGGCTGCGGGGATGCCGTAAACGCAGACCTCCGACACGTCCGGATGTTCGCCGATGACCTTCTCCACCAGGTCGGGCTTGATGAAGTCGCCAGCCCGGCGCAGGGCCCCTCCTTTGCGGTAGTCGAAGAAGAACCACCCCTCCTCGTCCCGGTGCACCATGTCCCCCGAGCGCAGCCATCCGCCTCGAGTCTTCTCCTCGGAGGCCTTGGGGTTCTTGTAGTAGTCCACCTTGGTCTGGGTGAGCATCCTGCATATGAGCTCGCCCGTGACCCCCGGTGGCACCTCGTTGTCGTTCTCATCCACCACCTTCATCTGCACCAGGCCCGGTATGGGTTTTCCGAAGGAACCGATGGGCCCCTCGCCAATGGGCTTATAGGCCAGTCCTCCCTCAATGGCCCCGTACCATTCCAGGATCCTCACGTTGAAACGGCGCTCGAAATCCTCCCATATGGCCCGAGGCGTGCCGGCAGAGATCACCTTCCTCACCGGGTTATCCGCGTCATCGGGCCGAGGGGGTTCGTTGTATATACCCGACATCATGCCGCCCAGAAGGGAGAAAGTGGTACATCCGTACTTCCGACAAATGTCCCATATCCGACTCTTTGTGAAGCGCTGGCTGATCACCGCCGGTATCCTCATGGTCAGGGCGGGGAATAGGGTCACCGCCTGTGCATTGCCGTGGGCCAGGGAAAGCCCGGTGTAGAGAATGTCGTCGGGCTGATACTCCCAGACCAGATAGCCCAGCAGGCAGTACATGGAATTGCGGCGGGAGTCCAAGGTAACCCCTTTGGGGTTTCCGGTCACCCCGGAGGTGTAGATGATCTGCACGGGAAGGGAAGGACTTTCCTCCTCAGCCTCCACGTGCTCCACCAGGCGTTCTTCCAGCATCTCGTTGACGGTAGGATATTTTTCTGCCAATGCGGGATCGGCATCGGGCTTCAGGTTGAGGTAGATCTTCGCGATGTTGGGCGCGGTCTTCGCCGCCGCCTCAACCTCCGGAAGCAGGTCCGCGGTGGTTATCACCGCCTTGGCGTCACAGTCCGCCAGCTGGTATGCCAACTTCTCTCCCTTGGCCCTGGGGTCGATGGGCACCAGAACCATGCCCAAAAGACAGCAGGCCGCCAGCGCGTACACGTATTCCGGGTGGTTCCTCATGACCAGGGCCAACTTGTCTCCCTTCTCGAACCCCTCTTTCTTCAGGGCGGAAGCCATCCTCATGGCGTTAGCGTAAAGCTGCACGTAAGTGAGTTTCTCGTCGGGGAACTGTCCCCCGTTTTCGAAGATCAGGGCCAGCTTATTGGGGCATTCCTCGGCCCTCAACTCCAGCAGTTTGTGGAACAGTCCCTTGTGCTTAGCCAGCTGTGACTCGGTCACGCCCCTGATTATCTTTCTAACCACTTCCGGGTGGCTGAGGAGCTCCGCCAGCATGTAGGCCCTGGGGTTCTTGGATTCCAGGTCCTTGATGAAAGGAAGCTTGGTTAGGTCCATAGGCTCACCTCCTTTCCTCACACGAACGGAAAACCCTTCAACTCAAGGCATCTCCGTCCACTTCTTTCCCCCCTTGATCCAGGTGATGCGGGGCAGATCCCTCTTGACCATGGAATCTGCGTTCACCCGGGGATAGCCGAGGACTATACCCGAGACCACCTTATAAGGCCATTCGATGCCCAGTTCCTTCTTGAGCTTGGGCAGGAAGTTGATGGCGATCACGAAACCTAGCCAACAGGTCACGAGGCCGAGGGAGTGAGCAGCCAATATCATGTTTGTCCCGCAGATACCGATGTCCAATTCGGGCATGTTAATGCCCCTGGTGTCCGCCAACAGAATTATCAAGCAAGGGGCCCCCACGAAGACGTCCTTGGGCTGAAGGATGGCCTTCCCTCCCGTCATGGCCCGATGATCGAACATGTTGGGACGCAGGTGGGAAAGCACGCTGATTATGCCCCTGGTGATCTTGTTGGTCTTCCCCGAGAAGAAGAAACCGGTGAGGTTGCGGTAGACGGGATCCATGGCCTTGGCCAAACGATCCATCTCCTCCCGGTCGTTGATCACGATAAATGCCCACGGCTGACAGTTTCCGTGGGAGGGAGCGAAACGACCGGCCTCGATCACCCTCCTCACCAGCTCGTCTGGGACCGGCTTCTTGGAGAATATGCGGTTGCTCCGCCTCTTGTATATGACCTCCTCCACCGGGGTGAGGCCCTCGATGCCCTCCACCTGGGGAATCATGGGATAGCCGTCATCGGGCTGGAAATTCACGGTCTTCCAGAAACCCCGATCGACTTTGTAAAAGCCCTGCATCTCGATGGCGTCCCTCTCACAGTGAGCCACGCAGGCAGAGCAGGCCATACAGGCCATCCCCTGGATATAGCGGGGCTTGCCGTCCACCAGCTCCAGGCAGTCGCAGGGACACGCTACGAGGCAGTTCCCGCACCCGGTGCACTTTTCCTCGTCCACCAAGAATCGCGGCACCGACCACACCTCAGGATGAACCGGAAGGTAGCTGTACTTCATCTTTTCCGATGGCATTTTCAAGACCCCCTTTCTATCCCCTCTTTTCACGCCATCCGAAGCCGAGGCCGTCCAAAAGTTCAATTCACCTCAAGCCGCCGTCAGCCCGTTTTTAGCACGAGTCGTGCTCTCAGATCACCTCGTCTGCCTTTTCCAGTATATGGATACACATGGCCGCCTCGCCGGCGCCTATGAACCCCCCGCCGTTCTCCGCCAAGGCGACCTTGGCTCCCTCCACCTGGCGCTTTCCCGCCTCGCCCCTGAGCTGGATGACCAGTTCCACTATCTGGGCGATACCCGAGGCTCCTATGGGGTGCCCCCTGCACTCCAGCCCACCGCTGGTGTTTATGGGAAGCTTCCCTCCCAAGGTGGTGGCCCCCGACTCGGCGAAGGGGCCTCCTTCTCCTTCCCCACAAAAACCCAATTCTTCGGTCTGCAGCAATTCCCCAAAAGCGGTGGCGTCGTGCACCTCCGCCACGTCGATGTCCTCGGGACCCAATCCGGCCATCTCGTAAGCCTTACGGCTCACCCTTTTCCCGATGAGCTCGTCGTCAGGACCTTTTGGCAGGTTGCCCGAGGCCAGCACCGAGGCGCTGATCTTCACCGGCCTAGCGCCCGGAAAACGCTTCAATGCTCGCTTGGAGCACAAGATCGCCGCCGTGGCGCCGTCCCCGGTGGGAGCGCACATGGAGCGGGTGAGCGGGTAGGCCACCAGCCTGTCGTTGAGCACCTCCTCCACCGTCATGTAGTTCTGGTACTGGGCCAGGGGGTTAAGGGAAGCGTGGTAATGGTTCTTGGAGGCGATGATGGCCAGCTGCCTCTGAGTCGTACCATATTTTTCCATATGCATCCTGGCCGCCATGGCATAGATGTCCATGAAGGGCGACCTGGCCCCGCCA
>JACVJK010000042.1 GCA_015711955.1 Actinomycetota bacterium
GCGGCCCCGCCCATGGGAGACTGTTCCACCACGATGCCCGAGGGCGCTTGGGAAGTGTACACGTAGTTAACCGAGACCCTGAGGCCGGCCTCCCTCACAGCTGCAGTGGCCCCCGCCTCGGTCATGCCCACTACCGCGGGCACCCTCACCATAGCACCTTGTTCGGTGTGGAGGTCGCAGTATTCGGTGGGTTCCTCTCCCCGCTTGAAGCTTCTGGTCTCGGTCCTGGGGCAGTGGGGGGTGGCCAATTTTCCGGAATCGGAACATATGCGCAAGGTAACGTTCTCCGAGATTTCTTCCACCTTGGGTTTGGCCTGGGTGAAGTCGGTGGGGGGGACGTCGGCAAGGGCTTTTTCCATGAATTTCCTCCATATTTGGGCCGGGAAAGTGCCTCCGTAGACGGTGATGCCGTGGACGTTCCTCATGGGTATCAGGCCTTGGGGGTATCCCACCCAAACGGCGGCGGATAGGTCGGGAGTGTAACCCACAAACCAAGCATCGGTGAAGTTGTCTGTGGTGCCCGTCTTTCCGGCTTGCGGCCTGCCTATGCGCGCCTCCCGTCCCGTCCCGTAGTTCACCGCATCCTGCAGTATCTTGTTGACGGTCAGCGCCAGCTCTTCTCGGAGTACCCTCACCGGTTGTGGATTATACTCATATATCACGTTGCCCTCGTAGTCGGTGATCCTACTTATCGCCGTGGGTTCCACCCTCAACCCCCCAGTGGCCAGGGTGCCGAAGGAGCTGGCCATCTCCAATGGGTTCACCCCGTGGCCAAGGCCTCCCAGGGCGATGGCATAGCGAGGCTCCAGGGGCGACTTGATACCCATGGAGCGAGCCGTCTGGATGACCCTGTTGGGCCCCACGTCCTTGATGAGGCGGGCGAACACCACGTTGACCGAGCGCACCGTGGCGGTGTACAGGTCTATGGCGCCGTAACTCCCGCCTCCCGCATTGGTCACTTTCCATTTGGTGCCGTCTGGGAGTTCCAAAGTGGTGGGACTGGAGTCGTAGGTCTTGTGGGGCGATATGCCCATGTTGAGGGCGGTCACTAGGACGAAAACCTTGAAAGCGGAACCCGGCTGTCTCCCTCCCTGGACGGCGATGTTGTATTGCTGCTCGGTGAAGTCCTTGCCTCCCACCATTGCCTTGATCTCCCCGGTCCTCGGGTCCACCGCTACCAGGGCCGCCGAGGGGTCATTGGGCCGGTTTAGGGTGGAGGAGATGGCCCTCTCGGCGTATTCCTGCATCTTGAGGTCCAATGTGGTGTGTACCCTGAGCCCGCCGCGGAAGATGATGTCGTCGGGAGACAGGTTCCCGAATCGGGCACGGAGTCGGTCGTTGGTGGCGAAGAGCTGGTAAAGGGACTGTTTCACGTATTCCACGAAATAGGGGGCAACCTTGCTGGGAGGTTTTTCCGGTATCTCTCGCACCACCAAGGGCTTGGCCTTGGCTTTCTCCGCCTCCTGTGGGCTTATGTAGCCCAGCTCGGCCATCTTGTCCAGGACCACGTTCCTGCGGGAACGGGCAGCTTCTGGGTTCTTGTAGGGAGAATAGTAGTTGGGTATGCGGATGATTCCCGCCAATAAGGCCGCTTCTTCCAAGGTGAGCTCGGAGGGGGGTTTACCGAAGAAGGTCTCGGAGGCTTTCTTGGCCCCATAGCATCCCTGGCCGAAGTAGACGTCGTTCAAATACATCTCCAGTATCTTGTCCTTGGAATATTTCCTCTCTAGCTGAAAGGCCAGGCTGGCCTCCTGAACCTTCCTCCAGTAGGTCCTCTCCCGTCCGGTGAGGGTGTTCTTTATGAATTGCTGGGTGATGGTGGAGGCGCCCTGGACCACCCTTCCCTGCACCACGTTGGTCCAAAAGGCGCGGGCGATGGCCAGCCAATCCACTCCCTTGTGCTGATAAAAGCGCTCGTCCTCGATGGCCACCACCGCGTCCCGCAGGTAGGGGGAGATCTCCTCCAGGGAGACGTATTCCCGGTTGATCTCACCGTGAAGCTCCGCCACCAAGGTGCCGTCGGCGGCGAAGACCTGGGAGGTCAAGGCCATGCTCAGGCTTCGCAGGTCCTCCAGTTTGGGCAGACCAAGCCCGGTGTAGAACCAGAGAAAGAACCCGCCCACCAAAAGGGCAAAACACAGAAAGAAGATCCCCGTGATCCTGAAGAAAACCCTCATGCTTCTCCTCAAACCTCCGGCACAAGCCTGGGACCGGGCCCCTAAGTCCGCACCGCAGCATAAACGTTCTTTCTGAACCGATTGTAAACCATGGGGCCGATAAGGAGACTGTTTGACGGGGACTCAACTCGGGCTTTTGCTGAGCTGAGCCCCTCAAGAAGATTTAGACGGCCCTCGAAGTCGTAATTCTCCCTTGGGTTTTGTGCAGGGGGTGCTTGTACGATGTGGGTTTCTGGAAGGCGGAGGACCGGTGCCTCTTCCCTCGGGAAGGTATACGGCCGCAGGCCATCTGGGACCACCCGTTTTTCGGGAAAGGCGAGTCCGCAAACACCATAATCCACAAGCACCATAAGTGCGAACCCCATAAATGACTACACTAATAAATGACTACACTAGAGGACGAATGGTAAGTTATCCTTTTTGCGAATCTTTTATCTTTTTGTGAATCGAGGGAGGGTTAGATGGGATTGGTATCCGATGTGGACTATCAGATGGAGGTGATCCTTTCGGGGACGGTGGAATGCCTACCCGAGGGGGAGCTCCGGCGCAAGGTGGAGAGATCCATCCGCGAGAACCGCCCGCTGAGGGTGAAGTTCGGGGTGGACCCCACTCGACCTGATCTCCACCTGGGACACGCCGTTCCCCTGAGAAAGCTCCGTCAGTTCCAGGAGTTGGGCCATACCGCCATACTCCTCATCGGGGACTTCACCGCTCGTATCGGCGACCCCTCCGAAAGGGACGTCATGAGGCCCCAACTTTCCGCCGAGGAGGTGCTCAAGAACGCCGAGACCTATTCCCAACAGGCTTTCCGCATCCTCGACCGGGAGCTCACCGTGCTGGAGTACAACAGCCGGTGGCTGGCGCTCCTCACCTTCGAGGAGGTGGTCAGGCTGGCCTCTCATTTCACCGTGGCCCGCATGCTGGAACGGGACGACTTCGCCCGCCGTTATGCCCGAAATGTCCCCATAGGGCTGCACGAGTTCCTCTATCCGGTGATGCAGGCCTACGACTCCGTGGCCCTAAGGGCGGACGTGGAGATAGGGGGGACCGATCAGATATTCAACCTGCTGGCGGGAAGGGAGCTCCAGAAGGCCTTGGGCCAAGAACCCCAGAGCGTGCTCACCTTACCCATCTTGGTGGGACTGGACGGCGAGAAGAAGATGTCCAAGAGCCTGGGCAACCACGTGGGGCTCACCGACCCCCCCGAGGAGATGTTCGGAAAGCTCATGTCCCTTCCCGACGAGCTGATGCCCGATTATTTCCGCTTGACCACGGCACTGCGCCCCTCGGAAGTGGAGGAGATACTGCGGGGTCTCCGGGAAGGCAGTTTACACCCGGCCAAGGCCAAGAGGAGGCTGGCCCGGGAGGTGGTGACCCTTTATTGGGGAAGGGAAGAGGCCGAACGCGCGGAGGAGCATTTCGACCGCCTCTTCGTGGAGCGAGAGCCCCCCGAGCAGGTGCCCGAGGTCAGGATCCATCCGGCCGAACTGAAGGACGGAAGGATATGGCTTCCCCGATTGCTGGTACTGGCGGGTTTGGCCCCTTCTACCAGCGAGGGACGACGCCTAATAAGCCAGGGAGGCATAAGGCTCAACGGGGAAACCGTCGACGACCCGGACAAGGAGGTGGACGGCACCGGTTTGGACGGCGCCTTGCTGCAGAAGGGTAAAAGGCATTTTAGGAGGGTGGTATTGGAAAAGCGTTAAACCATGCCGGAAGTCCCGAACTGCGAAGGGCCTTCGCAGCGGACTAGAAGGAAGGGCATTCAGATTTGACTGAGCGATGGATGGATGCGGTGGGTGCTGTGTCGTTGACAGCCTCACTCTGCGGTGCTAACATCTATTTTGGGTCATTGAAAGACCGTGAATCCGGAAGGAGGCGGTATTCCGAGCAAGAAAGTCGGAAATCAGAGATCAGGTAAAGCCACCAGATCGGAATGCCGCTTCGGCGGCTTTTAAATTGCGGAGAGAAGGAAGCAAAATGAAGCAAAAAGACCGTTGACAAAAGAAGAAGGCATTGCTACTTTGATACGTTGTTGAGCCGGTGAGCAGCTTGGTTCCTTGAAAACTAAACAGCGTTTCAGGCGGAGAGTGAGCTCCCGTTTTTCCTGCGGAGCCGGGTGCCGGATGAAAGTAAGTCCTTACGGACTGAGCTTTCATCGGAGAGTTTGATCCTGGCTCAGGACGAACGCTGGCGGCGTGCCTAACACATGCAAGTCGAGCGGATCGGTTCTCTCTCTTCGGAGAGGGGATCGGTCAGCGGCGAACGGGTGAGTAACACGTGGGTAACCTACCCCGAAGACCGGGATAACCTCGGGAAACCGGGGCTAATACCGGATACCTTCCCCTCACCGCATGGAGGGGGGAAGAAAGGTTGGCTTCGGCCTTCCGCTTCGGGATGGGCCCGCGGCCCATTAGCTAGTTGGTGGGGTAACGGCCCACCAAGGCTACGATGGGTAGCCGGCCTGAGAGGGTGTCCGGCCACACTGGGACTGAGACACGGCCCAGACTCCTACGGGAGGCAGCAGTGAGGAATATTGCGCAATGGGCGAAAGCCTGACGCAGCGACGCCGCGTGGAGGATGAAGGCCTTCGGGTTGTAAACTCCTGTCAGGAGGGACGAAGCGGCTTCGTGCCGTGACGGTACCTCGGTAGGAAGCCCCGGCCAACTACGTGCCAGCAGCCGCGGTAAGACGTAGGGGGCGAGCGTTGTCCGGAATTACTGGGCGTAAAGAGCTCGTAGGCGGCCTGTTAAGTCGGATGTGAAAGCCCCCGGCTCAACCGGGGAATTGCATCCGATACTGGCAGGCTAGAGTCTGGTAGAGGGAGGTGGAATTCCCGGTGTAGCGGTGAAATGCGCAGATATCGGGAGGAACACCGGTGGCGAAGGCGGCCTCCTGGGCCACGACTGACGCTGAGGAGCGAAAGCTGGGGGAGCGAACAGGATTAGATACCCTGGTAGTCCCAGCCGTAAACGATGGGCACTAGGTGTGGGGGGTTACCATACCCTCCGTGCCGAAGCTAACGCATTAAGTGCCCCGCCTGGGGAGTACGGCCGCAAGGTTAAAACTCAAAGGAATTGACGGGGGCCCGCACAAGCGGCGGAGCATGTGGCTTAATTCGACGCAACGCGAAGAACCTTACCAGGGCTTGACATGCACGCGAAAGCCGTGGAAACACGGCCCTCCCTTCGGGGACGCGTGCACAGGTGGTGCATGGCTGTCGTCAGCTCGTGTCGTGAGATGTTGGGTTAAGTCCCGCAACGAGCGCAACCCCTGCCGCATGTTGCCAGCGGGTAATGCCGGGCACTCATGCGGGACTGCCGGTGTCAAACCGGAGGAAGGTGGGGATGACGTCAAGTCATCATGCCCCTTATGCCCTGGGCTGCACACGTGCTACAATGGCCGGTACAATGGGCTGCGAAGCCGCGAGGCGGAGCGAATCCCAAAAAGCCGGTCTAAGTTCGGATCGGAGGCTGCAACTCGCCTCCGTGAAGTCGGAGTCGCTAGTAATCGCGGATCAGCAATGCCGCGGTGAATACGTTCCCGGGCCTTGTACACACCGCCCGTCACACCACGAAAGTCGGTCACACCCGAAGCCGGTGAGCTAACCCGTAAGGGAGGCAGCCGTCGAAGGTGGGGCCGGCGATTGGGGTGAAGTCGTAACAAGGTAGCCGTACCGGAAGGTGCGGCTGGATCACCTCCTTTCTAGGGATAACAACAGAGGAAAACGGCATCCCTCTCCTGCCTGGACGCTGTTTAGTTTTGAAGGAATTGGCCGGTTCGCCGGCCTTTTTTTGTTATAACAAGGACCAACCAGCGGTCTTTTAAGGTGAACGACTTTTTCGTAGTGAGATCCCAGTTCGGCATTTGGTCATGTTCTGCGATAGTTGCTCATGGCGGCCAGAGGGGAAGCGAGGTGTTGGTCGGGTTTTTCGGGATCAGGGGGCACGGGGACATCGTGAGGGCATGGCGGTAAAACGGTAGTTCTTCGGCGATTGAAGGAATCGGGGATGGGGAATCCTAATATAGGATCTTGATCGTAGGATCACGAGTGGGCCGATGTGAAGCAGGTTAACTTTGTCGAGGTCACGGAGCTTTGTGGGTTGTGAACGGATAGGAGAAAGGAGAAGGAGATGGTACAACAGCCACCGGGTGGACCCATTACCCCTCCCCCGCCACCGCCGGGAATGCAGCCGCCGCCGCCACCCGGCATGCCGGGAAGACCTTCCGCCAGGCCCTCTTTCAGCAGCGGAGGTGAAAGGTTCCCCTTGGCCGACGTGCTGGTGGCGGCAGGAGCGTTCCTTTGTTTCGTCTTCACCCTACTGAACTGGTACAGGGTGAAGATATGGGGGATCACCACAGGCTCGGGACGGGGAGGCTACCAGAACTGGCCCATGGTCATCTATCTGTTCCTCTTGATGTTCGCCGGCTTGATGGTGGTGAACCGGTTTGCCAACCTGTTCTCCATGTCCATGCCCCTGGGCATCATATACCTGGTCTGGTCGGCGGCGGGGACTTTCTTCACGCTGTTGGCCTTCTTGGTCCGCCCGGGGGACTGGGCTTACGTGAAGATGAACTGGGCGATATGGATCATAATGATAATCCTTTCCGTCATACCTATTGTCGGGGGTTTCCTGAAGCTCCAGGAGGAATGAATAGGGTATAGTGAGGCGGCAAATCCGCCGAAAAAAAAGTACCGGTAAGGACGAGCGAGGCCTTCAAACCTGTTGACGTCGGGGCTATAATTGGTTTAGGATTCAATTTCGAGCGCACTCCTCCGGTGGGTGCGCTCAACGGCGTAGAAGATGCACCTTGAAAACTGCACAGTGGTCGAAGAGGTTTTGAGCCAAGCTACTAAGGGCATACGGTGGATGCCTTGGCGCCAGGAGCCGATGAAGGACGTGGCAGGCTGCGATAAGCTCCGGGGAGCCGCCGAGCAGGCTGTGATCCGGAGATCTCCGAATGGGGGAACCCACCGGCGGTAATGCGCCGGTACCCGCGCCTGAACACATAGGGCGCGTGGAGGCAAGCGGGGGAACTGAAACATCTCAGTACCCCGAGGAAAAGAAAGCAACCGCGATTCCCTGAGTAGCGGCGAGCGAAACGGGAACAGCCCAAACCCGGCGGATGCAGAAGCCCGCAGGCGTTGTCCGTCGGGGGTTGTAGGACCCGCCAGGTGGCGCTGCGGAGCCACCAGGGAGTTACAAAATCCATCTCTAGCCGAAGGAACCTGGAAAGGTCCGCCACAGAGGGTAACAGCCCCGTAGGCGAAAGGGATGGATCTCCCGGCGGTGATCCTGAGTACGGCGGGACCGGGGAAATCCCGTCGGAATCAGCGGGCACCACCCCGCAAGGCTAAATACTCCCTGGCGACCGATAGTGGACCAGTACCGTGAGGGAAAGGTGAAAAGCACCCCGGGAGGGGAGTGAAATAGAACCTGAAACCGTATGCCTACAAACCGTCAGAGCGGCCTCGTGCCGTGATGGCGTGCCTTTTGTAGAATGAGCCGGCGAGTTACGGTGCGCAGCGAGGTTAAGGGTAAGACCCGGAGCCGTAGCGAAAGCGAGTCCTAACAGGGCGTCAGTTGCGCGCCGTAGACCCGAAGCCGAGTGATCTACCCATGGGCAGGGTGAA
Organism: Actinomycetota bacterium; assembly: GCA_015711955.1. Classification (GTDB taxonomy): domain Bacteria; phylum Actinomycetota; class Geothermincolia; order Geothermincolales; family RBG-13-55-18; genus JACVJK01. The sequence goes on from JACVJK010000042.1 coordinate 7,813, forward strand.
GCGAGGGTAAGACCTCGTGGAGGCCCGAACCCACTTCGGTTGAAAACGGAGGGGATGACCTGTGGGTAGGGGTGAAAGGCCAATCAAACTCGGTGATAGCTGGTTCTCCCCGAAATAGCTTTCGGGCTAGCCTCGGGCGTTCAGCCGTGGAGGTAGAGCACTGATTGGACTAGGGGCCTTCACCGGTTACCAAACCCAGTCAAACTCCGAATGCCACGGCTCCAGAGCCCGGGAGTCAGACCGTGGGGGATAAGCTCCATGGTCGAGAGGGAAACAGCCCAGACCGCCAGCTAAGGTCCCCAAATCCGGGCTAAGTGGGAAAGGATGTGAAACCGCTTAGACAGCCAGGATGTTGGCTTAGAAGCAGCCATCATTTAAAGAGTGCGTAATAGCTCACTGGTCGAGTGGTTTCGCGCCGAAAATGTAACGGGGCTCAAGCCCGGTACCGAAGCTGCGGCACTGCGCCCTCGAGGCGCGGTGGGTAGGGGAGCGTTCCCTGTGGAGTGAAGCCGACCCGCAAGGGCTTCCCGTATGGGATTAATCGGTGGACCGCAGGGAAGTGAGAATGCCGGCATGAGTAGCGAGAGACGGGTGAGAAACCCGTCCGCCGAAAGCCCAAGGGTTCCTGGGGAAGGTTAATCCGCCCAGGGTTAGTCGGGACCTAAGGCGAGGCCGAAAGGCGTAGTCGATGGACAACCGGTTTATATTCCGGTACCACCAGGCAGCGCTTGACCGATGGGGGGACGCGGAAGGGTAGGCGAACCGCGGCGGTGGTTGACCGCGGGCAAGCGTGTAGGGCGCCGCCGAGTCAAATGCTTGGCGGCACACAAGCCTGAGGCGTGATGCCGACCCGCTTTTAGGGGAAGTCGCCGACCCCATGCCGCCAAGAAAAGCCCCTAGGGAGCTGTCCTGGTGCCCGTACCCCAAACCGACGCAGGTGGGCGAGTAGAGAATACTAAGGCGATCGAGTGAACCCTCGCTAAGGAACTCGGCAAACTAGCCCCGTAACTTCGGGAGAAGGGGTGCCCCGTTAGCGTGAAGGGACTAGCTCCCGGAGCGCGAGGGGGCCGCAGCGAACAGGCCCAAGCGACTGTTTACTAAAAACACAGGTCTCTGCGAAGTCGTAAGACGACGTATAGGGGCTGACGCCTGCCCGGTGCCGGAAGGTTAAGGGGAAGGGTTAGCGTCCGGCTTCGGCCGGTCGCGAAGCTCTGAACCTAAGCCCCGGTAAACGGCGGCCGTAACTATAACGGTCCTAAGGTAGCGAAATTCCTTGTCGGGTAAGTTCCGACCTGCACGAATGGCGTAACGACTTGGGCGCTGTCTCAGCGAGGGACTCGGCGAAATTGCACTGCCCGTGAAGATGCGGGCTACCCGCAGCAGGACGGAAAGACCCCGTGAACCTTTACTGCAGCCTGATATTGGGCCTTGGTACATCATGTGCAGGATAGGTGGGAGGCTGCGAAGCGGGGACGCCAGTTCCCGTGGAGCCATCCTTGGGATACCACTCTTGGTGTGCTGGGGCTCTAACCGACGGCCGTTATCCGGTCGCGGGACAGTGTCAGGTGGGCAGTTTGACTGGGGCGGTCGCCTCCTAAAAGGTAACGGAGGCGCCCAAAGGTCCCCTCAGGCTGGTCGGCAATCAGCCGTAGAGTGCAAGGGCATAAGGGGGCTTGACTGCGAGACCCACAAGTCGAGCAGGTGCGAAAGCAGGGCCTAGTGATCCGGCGGTAGCAAGTGGGAGCGCCGTCGCTCAACGGATAAAAGGTACTCCGGGGATAACAGGCTTATCTCCCCCAAGAGTCCACATCGACGGGGAGGTTTGGCACCTCGATGTCGGCTCATCGCATCCTGGGGCTGGAGCAGGTCCCAAGGGTTGGGCTGTTCGCCCATTAAAGCGGTACGCGAGCTGGGTTTAGAACGTCGTGAGACAGTTCGGTCCCTATCCGCTGCGGGCGCAGGAGAACTGAGGGGAGTTGCCCCTAGTACGAGAGGACCGGGGTGAACGGACCTCTGGTGTGCCAGTTGTCCCGCCAGGGGCACTGCTGGTTAGCCACGTCCGGACCGGATAACCGCTGAAAGCATCTAAGCGGGAAGCCGACCCCAAGATTAGTTCTCCCACCGGGTCAACCGGGTAAGACCCCTCGTAGACTACGAGGTCGATAGGCCGGAGGTGTAAGCGCGGCAACGCGTTCAGCCGACCGGTACTAATAGGTCGAGGGCTTGGCTCATCCTTTACCTCGGAGACCGCTGTGCAGTTTTGAAGGTGTGTCGATGCCATAAGGCAACTTGAAATACGAAGATAAATGTTCACGGTGGCCATGGCGGAGGGGATCACCCGTTCCCATTCCGAACACGGAAGTTAAGCCCTCCAGCGCCGATGGTACTGCTCGGGGGACCGAGTGGGAGAGTAGGACGCCGCCGGAACATCTTTAAAGGGGCCGTGACAACGGCCCCTTTTCTGTGTGAATAAGTGAGCATGAGAATGCGAGAAGGGCCTAGCCATGGACGAAGAGCCTAACCATGGACATTTTTTCGAGGTGAAGAAGTCAAGTGACTGGTTCCACCTTCCATTCCTCGTTGACCCAGAGGAGCTTGACCTTGACATGGGGGAACCAATCCCTGACCTGGGCCTCGGCCTGGCGCAGAAGGGTCAGCTGTTCTGCTTTCCCTCCGGGGCAGCCGGCGCAGTCGTGGTGGGCCACCAGGTAAATGGAATTGGACCCGTGTACCTCCACGGAAACGCGAAGGCCTTTTTCGATGAGCCCTAACAGGTAAGGTTCCCCCTCCTCCGAGAAAGCCCTGGCGGGGCCGGGAAGGGCGAGGTTGTCCACGTAAGGGCAACCTGAATCCTCTCTGACGTAAGAGAGCACCGGTTCTTGGATCCTTCCGTCCATGCAGTTGAGCACCGTTGTGAATGTCGCCCCAGACATATCATTCCTCCAGTAGTTCTTGTACTCTGGCAAGCACGTCCTCCAAGGGTGGACAGTCGAACCACTCCCGGCCGGTCACCTGGTTGGCGAAAGCCATGTAAAGCTGGGAGATGGCCTTTGCCAACTCTGCTGGTAGGGGTTGGGGCTGCAGGGTGACCTTTTCTTTCCAGTTTATGGAGTCCTCCCTCTTGGCTTTCTCCACATCCTCGTACCAGGGGGTGCGTCGGTAGTGGATGCGTGCCACCTCCTTGCTCACCGGTATCCCCCGGTAGGAGAAACGGCACTCGTCCGGGGTGCCCAGGGCGTCCACCAACATGAGCTCCCTTTGCGGGTCGAAGGCGAACTCCACCTTCCCGTCCTCGTGCAAGAGGCCCAGGGGCTCCACCTTCTCCGTGATGAGGCGGTCGACCAGTAGTGTCGTGTCCCGCAGACGGCCTATTTCATCGTCCGTCAGGCCGGATATATCCTTCGCCTCTTCCCAAGAGAGGTAGCGGTCGGAGCTCTCCAGTTTGGTGGACACGTCCAGGAGTGGGCGGGGCAGGACCTGTCCGGGGTGGGGCATCTCCTCCATCCCCAGCTCCTGCAGGGTGAGGGATCCCTCCCTCAGCCTGCGGAAGACCGACGAGCCCTCGGGCAGGGAGTTCCTGTAGATGACCTCCAAGGGGATCAAAAAGCAGCCTTTCTCGGCCCGATACACGGAATAGTCGTAACCGGATTCGGTCACTCGGGGATGAAGCACCCGCACGGCTCGGAACTGCATCATGGACGAGGGATTCTTGAGAGAGGAAAGGTCCACCACCCGGTCGCCCTCCACCAGTCCCAGGTAGTGGGTCTTCACTCCCCGGTTCTCGAGCTCCTCGAAGAAATAGGCGGTGGAAAGGCAGATGGCGCATCCCTTGCCCTCTATGTGATCGGGCATCTCCCCCCAGTCGAAAACCGAGTATCGGTCGGAGAAGTGGAACCTTCCCAGCCCGGTCTTTTCTCGAGTGGGCTCTTCCAAGATCACCAGGTCTTTTACACTTCCCATGATCCCTCCTTCCAGACTCCTTGTCTTGCCTTGCCCTGCAACCCTTTTTGTATGAGTATCCTTCTTGGGAGTTTATCTTTCCTTTTTCATCGAGAATTTCACGTCGCTTTTGAGGGTGAGTCTCCTTGGACGGCGATATGATCCCCGCTGGCCGGGTGTCTCAGGAAAAGAAAAAATGCTCTTTTGCTCGATCCCCGGCAGAACTTGCCCGGGTCTCAGACCGGCTTGCCTACCGTGTTGATCTTCAGCAGCCTGTACAATGGGCAGTATCCGGAAAGGACTGAGCCGAATAGGTCGCCTGCCGCAAAGGCCAGTGCCACTCCCATCCGATCCGCCCGCTTCCAGGCGTACCACGCTATTCCCAGGGAAACAACGGCCCTGACCGCCCGATCCACGGTCCCCACGTTTTGCACCGAAGTCACCTCCTCGCCTCACATCATTTATTTCTTAGGGAATTTCTTAGAGTATGATGATAATGAAAAAGAGCCGAGTTGGACAGCTTTGTGGTTGTGGTTTAGCTTTAACCGGCGGCCCCTCTATCAGCGAGATCCGAACAAGACGGCGCTATGCTTCATGAATGCCCCTGTCGAAGGGAATGTAACGACTGCATATACGACTCTTGCTTGTGGGAAAGCGGGTAAACTTTGGCTTGGCACTAGGCGGCTCAGTCGGTGCCGGCGATGCCCGAATGGGGCAAATCCTTCGCAATGCACCGGATCCTTTATGAACTCCCCTCTATATCTTTAGCTGAGGTTTCCCGTCTGAGACTCAGGCGGCGCCCTTGGTACGCTGAGCGGGTCATCGAGGCCGTCTGCAGGCTTCACCAGCTGACTCGAGTTTCGGTCTGTCCCCTCTCCCCGGGAGGCGAATCCCTTCCGGGGCCTGACCTTCGATCGGCTGTTAAAATGGGTGGAGGATGATGGACGACATTTCCTTGGGAATTTTTCAGTTCTCTACCAATGCGGTGGGGCGTGTCTCCTCCGTATTCGAGCAGCTTCTCTTCCTTTTTCTCAACAACGCGATGGTGAGAGCGGCTGGTATCCGCGTGCTGGATCTCACCCCCCCGGCTCGCCATGGTGAGGTCCTCTCCCTGACCCGTCCCCACCGGGTGGACGAGGTGAGGGAAGCGGCTCGGGAGGCCGGAGCGATTTATTGTCTGTGGGGCTCATTGGAGTTCGGCCCGGTGGGGTCTCCCTGGATCCGGGAGGTGAGGGTGGTGGTGAACCTCACCCAACGGGACGAAGGGGCGGCGGTCCTCACCCGGGCCTTCTCCTTCGACGGCCTGAGGGCAGAGGCAAGATCGTCCCACCTTAACCTCGACGTCCCCGCCTTGGAGGACATGACAGAGGAGATCCTCCAGTTCGTGGCTGAAAGCGTGGGAGTGGGGGAAGTGGAACCGGCGCGCATAGGTGAGGGCCTCTCCCTTTCCGATCGGGCGCTGGTGTATTTCGTTTACGCCCTGCGCATCGCCACCGATCCTCAATCGAAGAAAAGGCTTTACATGAAGGCTTTGGCCGCTGACCCTCGATTCGCCCTGGCCTACGTGAACCTAGCCCAGCTCCTGATAGGGGAGGGTAATCACGGGCAGGCGGTGCGCATGCTTCTCAAGGCCCGGGCGAGACTTAAGGGCCACCCCTTAGAACCGGATGTGTTGAACCTTTTGGGGGTCGCCCTCCTTCACATGGGCATGTATCGGGACGCGGTGCAGGTTTGGAAAAAAGCCCTTTCGTTGAGGAGGGATAACCTGGAAGTTCTCTGCAACCTGGCTTCTGCCTACCTCATGAAAGAGAGGTGGTCGGACGCAGAAGAGCTGTATCGCGAAGCCTTGCGCGTCGACGAGAGATACCCCCTGGCTTGGCTGTGCTTGGGCAGGCTGATGCTGAGAAAGGGGGAGTTTCAGGAGGCGGAACGTTTTCTGAATCGCTATATACAACTCTGCCCGGGAGACCCTTGGGCCTACTTTTTGCTGGGGTCCAGCTTGGCTTCGCTGGATCGCAAGGGAGAGGCGGAATTCTTCCTGGGAAAAGCAGTACAGCTGGACCCTCAAGGACAGGCTGGAGCTTCCGCTCGGAGGGAGCTGCAGCGTATCCGGGGCGAGGAAGCTTGAGATCGGAGGACCGAATGGCGAGGGGAAACGACGGGTGGCCGCCTAATATGGAAAATGCCGGGCTGCCTCGGAAAGGTCAGAGGTGGCCCTACTTTGGGGAGGGATCTATTTCCCTCAGGCCTCGCTGGCTCCCGAGGATCCCCCGTTGAATGTCCCACCTCATATATTTGTCCTCGGCGTAAGCTCAGTTCCCACGGTAGTTAGGTTTTTTCCCCTCCAAAAACGAGCGAACCGCTTCCTTGTGATCCTCGGAGAACAGGCAGAGGGTCTGGGCCATGGCCTCCAATTCCAGGGCGGCCTCTGGGTCGGCGTCTTGGCTTCTAAGGATCACCTGTTTGGCCATCCCTATGGCCAGTGAGGGACCTTTCGCCAATCGTCTTGCCAGCTTGAGGGCCTCATCCAACACCTTGTCCTGGGGGCAAACGTGTTCCACCAGTCCTATTCGATGGGATTGCTGGGCGTCGATGACGTCGCCGGTGTAGATGAGCTCTCTCGCAAAGCCTGGACCCACGAGCCTCGCTAGCCTTCGGCAAGCGCCCAGATCGGGAATGATCCCGAACTTGATCTCCAGAAGGCCGAAGGAGGCATTTTCGGAAGCGAATCTCACGTCACAGGCCAGAGCAAGTTCCATGCCAGCCCCATAGGCCAGGCCGTTCACCGCCGCTATGACCGGTTTGGCCATGGTCTCATAGGCGAGGAAGGCCTTCTGCAGTTCTTGGAGCATGGAGAAGAACTGGAAGCGAGTGAGCTTGTCCAAGCCCTGGAAACTTCCCAGGTCAAGCCCGCTGGAGAAGGAGGGGCCGGCCCCAGTGATCACCACCGCTTTGATCTCGGGGTCCAGGGACAGTTCCAGAGCAGCGGCTTTCAGTTCCAAGAACATGGCCTGATCCATGGCATTGTGTACCTCGGGACGGTTTAGGGTAAGGAGCGCCACCCCCTCGTCCCTTTCCAACTTCAAGGTGCGGTATCCCATCAAGCCCTCCTTTCTCGGTCCATGGCATTGTGTACCTCGGGACGGTTTAGGGTAAGGAGCGCCACCCCCTCGTCCCTTTCCAACTTCAAGGTGCGGTATCCCATCAAGCCCTCCTTTCTCGGTCCATGGCATTGTGTACCTCGGGACGGTTTAGGGTAAGGAGCGCCACCCCCTCGTCCCTTTCCAACTTCAAGGTGCGGTATCCCATCAAGCCCTCTTTTCTGTCAAAACCGAAAAGTCGTATCTTGGCAAGCTGCTGGCTGATGCCCAGTGGCCAGCATGCAACCCTCTTTTCTGTTAAAACCGAAAAGCCGTGATGACCATTAAAGTATAAAGCAGGGGGCCTTGGGTTTATAATTAGCGGTGGGACGAGACGGGAGGTGAAGGTGTTGCCGGTATACGAATATCGTTGTAGTCGGTGTGGCCACCGCTTCGACCTCATCCAGCCCATGGACGCTGAGAGGGTGGCGGACTGCGAAAAGTGCGGCGCCAGGGCTAACCGGGTATTCAGCCCCCGAGTGGCTATCCGATACGAAAGCTGGGGATTTAACGCCACCGATAAGCTCCTTCCGGAAAGCAGCCGGGTGAAGCGAAATTTCAAGGAACTTAGGGAGAAGGCAGAACAGATCATGGACGACGATTATTCTCCTGAGCCCTTCAAGTAAGGAAACCACCGCCTTTCCTTAAAGTTCGAATATCCGTCCGATGGTCCTCTTCCCGCTCCATCGTGCGTCATGCAGGGCCGCATCGGAATGTTGAGCATGCGGGTTGAAGATGGGGTCGAGTCGAAGTGATGGCCGACGGTTAAGAGGGGCTTTCAGTGTGAGGCGAGCGCGATCCTTTTAGGTTGGAGCTGGAACACCCCTGGTCTTGAGCATGCGTCAGTGTCGTTTAATGGTCGAGGAGGAAATTTCTTCTCATGGGATGCCCAGGGAGTAGCGGATCTTTCTTATGGGGTGGAAACGGTACCCGTGCAGGGGCAGCAGCAACTCTCTGTTGGTCAGGGGGAAGCGCGCCATGAGGTCGGAGGCGGCGGAGGTGAGTTTCTCCCCGGTGTGCCCAGCGGCGGAAGGCGATTGGGCGATTCCGGATTCGTCCAGCATCTTGAGGAGGGACAGGGCATCCCTGTAATATCGGTCGATTTGGGACGCCAAGCGAGGCGGGATCAGTCCGCTTTTGGCCTTGAGGGCGTTGAGCTCGATGAGCGCCTCGTAGGTGGTGATGACCAACTCCTCTCGGTCCATCCAGCGGGTCTCATAACCCAAATGCTCCCTCCAGTGGGGCGAGGACATGGCTCGCGCCTGCTCGGCGATGTGGTGATAGAAAACAGAGAGACCGAAACGTTCCGGTTGCTGGTAGATGGCAGAGCCCGGGGGATAATGGGGATATACGGGCGAGATCAAGGGATGTACCCGGGGGCCGAAACGGCGGAGCAGTTCCCCGCAGTATTCCACCGTCTCCTTGACGGACTGGCGGTCCTGTCCAGGCAGCCCGATTCGAAAATAGAGATAGAAACGGGAGCAGCCGGCGTCCATGGCCCAGCCTAGGAGCTGTTCAAGCTCCTCGTTGGTGAAGGCCTTTCCCATCCCCATCCTGAGTTCCTCGTCGTGGGTTAGGGGGGTCATGCGGAAATTGAAGTGGCTCATGCTGGAGGCCACCCTGTCCATGAACTCCCTTGCCGGAGGGAGGAAAAGGTCGAATACCAAGTGGTTGGGGGGATCGACGTCGGCTATGAGTTCCAATACCTCCGAGCAGAAATCCTCTCCCCCCTCCAGCAGATCCCCTACCAAGTAAATGGGAGCGGTGGTGATCTTGGATGTTATCTCCAGATCATAGACTATTCTTTCGGGAGGCCTCAGGGCCATCTTCTCTCTTCCGCATCGTTCGCTGCGAGAGCCTTGTTCGCAGTGTAGGCATTCCCTCCCGCATCCCCTTCCCACGGGAATGAAAAGGGCCGGATAACGACGCCAGTTCCAGAGGGGGGGCAGGCTTTCCTTCTCGCCCCGTCGGAAGACCCTGCGGAAAAAGTAGGCCACGCCGTCTCCGAGATAGTCCAGGGATGCGGGTAGATAGCTCAGGGGGTTGGTGCGTACCGACCCGCTGCCGTCCTTGTAGGTCAGATTGGGCAGCTGGTCAAGCCCCACTTCGCCGCTGATGCTCTCCAGAAGTTGGAGCAGCGGTTCCTCCACCGAGTCCCCTGAAACGACGTAGTCCACTACGGGCAGGCTCACCAGTTCATCGTGGAAGTGGGAGGCTACCGCACCAAATAGTGCCACTGGGGTTTGGGGCAAGAACTCCTTGACGATGGCGGCGGTATCCAGAGCACCCCGGCAGCGGTGGAGGTGCTCCAGCACCACGCAAACGAGCTTGGCTTTGATGCCGGCTATCTCCCCGCGTAGGGATGCACGGGGAGACTTGGCGGCCAGGCGGGCCAGATTGAGGATTTGGGCAGACACTCCGTTTTTCTCCAGGTAAGCGGCCACGTAAGGAAGGTCAGGTGGATAAGTCTCCATGAAGGGTGAGGATAGGGTGCCCATTCCCGCGGGTGTGGGAATCCCTGTCCCGCCCCGCAAGTCGGAATGAGCGGGTGGATGAATCAATATTACATCGGAGCGAAGAGAACTCATGCCCCACCTCTTTTCGTCCCGATGAGACCTCCTCCTTACAACGCCCCTATCTGGAAGGGAAAAGGTTGACGAAGAGACGCAGGCTTTCAGGCCAACAATCTGCGGATGAAGGTCTCCCGATCACGGAGATAGTCGTCCAGTCTCTCCCTCAATTCCTCTTCTATGAGGTCCAATGCTATACAAAAGGCGAATTGGCCCTTTTTCAAGGTGTCCAGTAGTTGCCCCGGATCCTCGGTGACCTCGAATATGGTATTGCCGTCGGTAACCAGTTTGCACTGCGATAGCGGGCGAGAGGTTCCGGCCTCCTTTTGTAGGTATTCGATGGTCTTCCTGATCTTCTGCAGGGTGACGCCGCCTTTGAGCATGGTCACGATGGTGCGCAGCTCCACCAAGTTCCGGAAATCGAAGCGTTCGCGGTCCCTCTTGCCCTTCTTTTCGAGACCGGCGGGTGTCACTAACCCGGTTCTTACCCAATAGCGAAGCTGCCCCATGGTGCACCCCGCCAGGCTCGCGGCCTGTTCGGGCGTGAAATGCATGTCGAACCTCCCTTTCACCATATAAAGGTCTTTACCCAGATCGCCCCGGTCAGAGGATGGGAATATTTTAATAACCAACGACACCAATTCAACATACCCCCCAGGGAGTGAGATCTTGTGGCTTGGCAGGGAAGTCGCCCAGGGGCAGAAGGCGCAGCTCCCAGGCTCGGGTTATCCTGTGAAGAATCATACAAAGACAGCAACTGGGCTCCGTGAGGGCGGCTCACACAAATGCGTTTGGGTTTTCAGGTGGGCCCACTAGCCATGGATGCGTAGATGGGGTGGCTAGGTTGGACTGGGATTGCCAGTGACCGGAGAGATGCCCTTGGTTATAATGTTCCAGACAAGGCAGGAAGTTAGTTGTAAAATTGTGGAAGATGACGCTGGAGATAAGACCCTTTCGGGGCACCTTTTTCAATCTGGACAAGGTAGGGCGGATAGAGGAGGTCATCGCCCCGCCCTACGACGTGGTAGACGAACGACAGAAACGCCAGCTGCTTTTGAGATCACCCTACAACGTGGTTCGGTTGATCCTTCCCGTGGATTCGGAGGAGGAGTTTTGGAACGACTCTGCCAGGCTCTTCTCCCGCTGGAAAGAGGAAGGGGTCTTCCGGACCGATCACGAGGTAGCCGTGTACCTGTATCGCCAGGCCTTCACCTTGCCCGGGGATGAAACCCTGGAGAGGACGGGGGTGATAACCCTCCTCCGATGTGTGGATTTTTCCCAGGGATGCGTGTTACCTCACGAGATGACCTTCCCCAAGACCCGCAGCCAACAGCTGAACCTTCTCAGGGCTTGCCAGGCCAATTTCAGCCAGATATTCACTTTGGTGAGCGACGAGGGAGGTGACCTCCTGAGTCACTTGACCCGTGGTCTTGCTGGGTCCGTACCCATTTTGGACTTCCGAGACGACCAGGGAGTGAGGCACCGCCTCTTTCGAGTCGCGGAGGGTAGTTGGACATCCCGTCTTACCGAGCTGATACGGGGAAGGCGTGCGGTGATCGCCGATGGCCATCATCGTTATGAGACTGCCGTGCAATACGCGGCGGAAAACGCAGCTCGTGGCGAGGATCATCCCAGCCAATACGTCTCCGTCTGTTTGTACAGCAGCGCTGACCCAGGACTGGTGTCCCTTCCCGTGCACAGGGTTATCAAGGGAGTGGGGATAACCTGGGAGAAGGCCTTGAGAGATCTTGAGGAGTATTTCGATCTGGAGCGAGTGGAAAGCAGCCGGTTGAGGCAGGCCCTGAAACTTCAAAAAAGGTTGGCCTTCGGCCTTTACCTGCGCGGTTTTGGCGTACTCCTTTCCCCGAAAGACCGGGTGAACTTGGAGGAGCTTGTGGAAGCAAATCGAAGCCCGGAATGGAAGTTATTGGACGTGACGGTACTTCACCAAGTGGTGATCTCCAGGATCCTGGGTCAGGATCCGGTGTTTTTGGTAGAGGCGGGCAAGCTTTCCTTCACCCCTTGGGCGGATGAGGCCATGGCTGAAGTGGACTCTGGCGAGGCTGAGGCTCTGTTCCTGCTGAGGCCCACATCTCTGAGCACCATGTGGGCTTTGGCGGAAAAGGGAGAGAGAATGCCTCACAAGAGCACTTACTTCCATCCCAAACTTCCCTCCGGTCTCGTCATGTACGACCACGCATCCGGGTTAGCCTTGGCTTGATAGCTAACTGCATTGCCGGATGTCGGTGGCCCGTAATGAGCAAGGCTACTTCTTCCTGGCGATTCACTCTTGTTGACCTCTTTAAAAATTTAGCGTTAATTTATACTTAATAAAATTATTGAACATGTCGAGGGCACGGTTTTCCGACAGGACTCCAAAAATCGAAGGGCCGAAGGCCTTCGAACCGGAAAAGACGGTTTGAGTTAGGCGTGGAGAACAAGAGGTTAGAGCGGGATGAAACAGAAATCAGCTGAATGGACAAAGGACAGGCAGGAAAGAGCCGGCGGGCGGAAGCTCATGAAGGTCTCTCAGCTTTCCAAGCTTACTGGTGTATCCACCTCGGCCATAAATTATTACGTGCGCATGGGGCTCCTCCCCCCGCCCCTAAAGACCCACCGCAACATGGCTTACTATGACGCCTCCTACGTGCAGATGATCAACTACATAAAAAAGCTTCAGCACCAAAAACACCTCCCCTTATCCCGCATCAAGGAAATCATGGAGAAGAAGATCGAGATCTGGCAGGCTGCCGAGGGTGGCGGGAGATACCTAACCGAGGATGTTTTCTCCCTGCCCATAGGCGAGGAGGGGGAAGAGAAGGTCTCTACCCGCAAGAGGATTCTGGAGGCGGCGGGTCGGCTCTTCGCCCGCCTGGGTTATTCGGGCGTCACCGACGAAGACATCATGGAAGAGGCAGGGGTCAATGGAGCCGAATACTATGAGCTCTTTTCCGGAAAGGAAGAAGTGTTCTTGGACTTCGCCGAGGAACTGGCTAAGGCATTTCAGAAAAGGGTGGCAGAAGCCATATCCGGGGAGAAGGATATGCTCCAAAGGATCAGGAAGGCCATTCCGGTGGCTTTCAGTCTGATCGTGGAGAACCGAGAGATCTACTCCATGTATCTGGATGAGAGCTCTCATGTGGATCTTTCCTTGGAAGGTCGATGGCGAAGTTTTACCTCTGCCATAGTGGAGGACATACGCCGCATAATCAGCAAGGGAACTCGGGAAGGGAGCATCAGGCCGGTCAAACCCGATATAGCCGCTCATGCCATCATGGGGATGTTGGTTCGCCTGGCCAACTATTGGATCGAGGACCCTCGCAACCATCGTCTGGAGGACATCGTGGGAGAGGCGATGGATTACGTGACCCGAGCCCTCAGTCCTGATGACCGGCCGAGCACCGAACCTTAGTTCTCACACCGCAGAGAACTCAAGGGCGATAAAAAGCCCCGCTTCCCCTTCGTCCGATGATGGCCCATCCCCCAGGGGGTGACAAAGTGCCTTCTCCGGCCTCGTGGTGCGGCAAACCACTGTCGCTTCGTGTGCCCGAGACGGATCTGAAAAGGTGAAGGGATGAATCGGTGGGTTTTCCCTGTTGTATTCTTTTCCCAGGGCCGCGTTCGAATTCCCGAAGGCCAGGATGGCAGGACCAAGGGCCCCTTTACCGCGGAAGGTAGGTGAGCTTGTGGTGCAGGAGGGGGATCTGCGAGTGCGCAGGCATCCCGTCCTGGGCGCCATGCCTCCCCTTCGTGAAGTGACCATATGGTGGGAGGGAACGCCCGTGCCGGCCTTGGAGGGAGAGCCATTGGTCTCAGCGCTCCATGCCCTGGGGATTAAGAGGCTTGGCCTTTCCTCCAGGCGAAAGGAGCCTCGGGGCGCCTTTTGTATGATGGGGAGATGCCTGGAATGTCTGGTCCACGTGGAGGGTAGGGGTTCGGTGAGGGCTTGCCGTACCCCAGTTCAGGAGGGGATGAGGGCAAGGAGATATGAGGGATCGAGGCCGGTCAGAGCTGATTCGCGTCCCCATGCGCTCTCCTTGGAGGAAAAAGGCGGCGGAAAGGGCAGTGGCTTCGC
>JACVJK010000043.1 GCA_015711955.1 Actinomycetota bacterium
GACCTCAAGAGGAAGGGCGTTCGCCAGAATGGGGGTCAATTCAACAAGGACCATCCTGCTTGCCATAGTTGGTATAAGAAGGATTCGCAGGTCAATCGGGGAGCAAACCCACAACAGATCCCTCAGCCCACTATGGGGTTTATTTGGTCAGGAATAGCAGTCCCTGGGCGATCGTGGAGCGATTCCTTCCGCAAACTTCCGGAAAGTAATTCTATCCCGGAAAAGGCTTTCCGGCGATGAAACCATTTAGGGATATTCTGAAGCCTCGCCGCCCTCCGCTGGCTTAACCCTCAACCCAAACCTCTCGCGTCCTCAACCATCCGTGTCGGTATATGCTATAATTCCGCCGCAAGGGTGTTAACTTCCCTCATTCCATGAGCTATCATCGAAATGAATGCGCGCCTGTAGCTCAACTGGATAGAGCGGCGGACTTCTAATCCGTAGGTTGCAGGTTCGAGTCCTGCCAGGCGTGCCAGATGCATGCGGTGGGGGTAGCTCAGTTGGCAGAGCACAGGGTTGTGGCCCCTGTGGTCGCGGGTTCGAGTCCCGTCCCTCACCCCATTTTTATGCTTCCGCGCCCCTTGCCAGCAGATCCCTTTACCTGCAGATAAGGTCTTCCGATATCGAAGTCAACCTTTCATGTGCCAAAGGCCCGATCGTGGAGTTTTTCATGGCCAGAAGCTCAAGCTCGATCCGCTTCTCTCTTCTCGGGCCTAGCCGGATCACCGCTCGATGAAACGCATAAACGACACGCCTCGCGCGAAGCGTTTTTTCGCCGGGGCGACGGCCTTTTCCCGCTTTGACCGATGGGGCCCTGTCGACAAGCGCTAAAAGGTTCATCCCCAGCTGGGCAACAAGTAGGGGCCACCCACCGGAGAACTCGATGAGGGACAGCCCTTTGTGAGGCCAGAGGAGTTCGCCCCGAACCCGAGTTATGAGTTTCCTACCTCCGGCATGCCGCGGCTCTTTCGGGAAAGACATTCAACCCTCAACCCGACATAACTCGTACTCCTTCGAAAAATCTGTCCAGGGGAAAACGAGGGGTACTTGAGTGTCAGACATTGGCGAGGCCTTGCGTCCAGCAGCGTCGAGGTCTTTCCCAAAAACGGTCTGGTGTCGGTCGGTGGTGACCACAGCAGTCCCGTTTGACCCGCATGATGGAGGGCCTTTTCGCGAAATGGTCGGGGTGGGCGGATTCGAACCGCCGACCTCATGCTCCCAAAGCATGCGCGCTGACCAAACTGCGCTACACCCCGACCTCGAAGAGATTATAAGCCCTTCAGAGGGAGTAGCGAAAGCCGCCTCCAGCCCTCATCCCACAAATTAACCTCAAATCCGATAGGTGCTGCAGAAGGGCAAAGCGAAAAGGGATGCCTGGTTGGCCCGCCCCGGCGCTCGTGAAGCGCGAAACGGACCGGGGCATCGGAAACCCCTGCCGCGGCGGCGAGATACCCGGGAGGGGAGGGCTTGACTTTTCAGGGACGACTGATTTGTTAAAATATATTCTCGGAACGAGCGGGAGTAGCTCAGTTGGTAGAGTACGAGCCTTCCAAGCTCGGTGTCGCGGGTTCGAGTCCCGTCTCCCGCTCCATCTTTTTTTGTTCTCACCCAGGCTTGGGCCTCGCTATCCGCTCTTCTGCCACGCACTTTCCTCTACCCTCTAAAGCGCTACCACAGGGGGTGACTTCAGCCTTGCCATCCGCCCTTACGCTGTGAGCTCGCGATGCCTCCAAGTTCCCTGATGGGTAAAACCCTGTTGGCGACGAAATAGTCCTGGGGAATCGCTCAGGAATAGAAAACCCCAGCCTTCAGCCTCCCAAAACGATAAAGGCTGGCCGTTTGCCGAAGAAGATGGTTAGCCGTTGCCCTGGAGGCGTTTATGGGGCGCCCAAACAAGACCGAAGGCGGTGGCGGGGAAATTGACCACTGACGAAGCGCCGTCCTCAGACGCGTTCCCAAAACCAGGACGGCTCTCCCCTCTCAAGCAACTCCCTCAAGGCTCTCAAGGCCCTTCCCCTATGGCTGAGGGAGTTCTTCTCCTCCAAGCTCAGCTGGGCCATGGTCCTTTCCAGTCCCTCGGGGACGAAGACGGGATCGTAACCGAAGCCCCCCGTACCCCGGGGAGCTTCCGCTATCCTACCTGGGCAAACGCCCTCCACGGATACCCATAGCCCGTCAGGATGGGCCAGGACCAGCACGCAAACGAACCTGGCCCTCCTGCTTTCCTCCGGCAACCCCTCCATCTCCCTGAGCAGGCGAGCTATATTGGCCGCATCGTCTCCTTCCCTCCCCCCGTAGCGGGAGCTGATAACTCCGGGGGCACCGCCCAAGGCCTCCACCTCAAGCCCTGAATCGTCCGCCAGGGAAGGCAATCCGGTCTGCAAGGCCACCGACAGCGCCTTGGTGCGGGCATTCTCCAGGAAAGTGGAGCCGGTCTCCTCCACCGGAGGTAGTTCGGGAAATACCTCTAATCCCTCTATCTCGATAGGAAGATCTTGCAGGAAATGAACTATTTCCCGTAACTTTCCCCGGTTACGGGTGGCCACAAGAAGCTTGGTCCTCAAGGCGGCACTCCTCTCTCGCCCGAACAGGAGCTACGAAGGGGAATTCAGAGCCTCTATATGGGCTTCCGGCTGGAGACGAGATCTCCTCCTTGCCGAATTCCCCAGACATTCATCTAAGTCCCAGCACTTCCCGCTGGACCCGCAAGATAACTTGGATACCCTCCCAAGCCAGGTCCAGCATCCGGTCCAGCTCCTGGCGGGTGAAGGTCCTCTTTTCCGCAGTTCCCTGCACCTCCACCAGTCGACCGCGGCCGGTCATCACCACGTTCATGTCCACCTCGGCCCGCAGGTCCTCATCGAAATCCAGGTCCAGGAGTAACTCGCCGTCGACGATCCCCACACTGACTGCGGCCACCTGGTCCTTCAGGGGCACCCGTTCCATCTCCCCCTTCTCCACCATGCGTCTCATGGCGTCGTACAGGGCCACATAGGCTCCGTTGATGGAGGCAGTGCGGGTTCCACCGTCGGCTTGGAGCACGTCGCAGTCGAGGATGAAAGTGACCTCGCCCATGGCCTCCAGATCCGCCACTGCCCGCAACGACCTCCCTATAAGGCGCTGTATCTCCATGGACCTGCCTCCGGGACGCCCGTATGATTCCCGACTTATCCTCTCGGGAGCCGAGCGAGGGAGCATGGAGTACTCTGCGGTGATCCAACCCTTTCCCTCCCCCCGGAGGAAAGCGGGCACCCTGAGCTCCAGAGTGGCGGTGCAGATCACCTTGGTAAGCCCCATTTCCACCAGGGCCGATCCCTCCGCAAAGCTCATATATCCTCGGGTGATTCTAAGAGGCCTCAGATCTCCGGGGCCCCTGCCATCTTTTCGCATGACCCCGTTTCCTGCCGATCCTCCGCTCATACCTCGATCTCATCTCCTTCCAAAGCCGGGATCACCTCGCCCCCAAAAGTCTCCGCGACCTCCTTGAGGATGGATCCCACCTCGAAAGTGGGCCAAACGTGCGTTATCATCAACCTCCTAACCCCCGCTTCCCGAGCTAGCTCACCCGCCTGAGGAGCCGTCAAGTGTCCATGCCCTGCCTGTTCCTCGTACCCCTTGGGCAGAGTTGCCTCACACAAAAAGAGGTCCGCACCTCGAGCCGCCTCCCTTACCCCCAAGCACATAGCGGTGTCCCCCGAGTAGGCAAGAGTCCTCCCTCCCGCCTCCAGGCGTAGGCTGTAACCTTCCACAGGATGCAAAGTTCGGAAGGCTCGCAGCGTCAGGTCCCCTACCTGATACTCTTTGCCCTCCACCAGCTCCTCGAACCGGAAGACCTTCTCCAGATATCTTTTGCTCTCCTCTCCCAGGAGCGAGCCCAGAACCCTCACACCTCCCGAGGGTACGATGAGCCTCAAACCCCAAGGGCATTCCGGGTGGAACCTCAGGGCGTAATAGAGGGGATAGAGGTCACCAAAATGGTCCACGTGCAGGTGGGTAATCACCACCCCGTCTAAGCGGGTGATGTCCGTCCACTGCTGGAGTCGGGAGAGGGATCCGTTTCCCAAATCCATCACCAAGCTCGTGGAGCCCCGCCTTACCAGGTAGCCACTGCAAGCCCCTCCCGGCCTGGGATAGGTACCGGAGCAGCCCAGCACGGTCAGCCTCATGGGCAACTCACCTCCGAGAGGTGGCCTTTCGGAAAGCTTCCTGAGCTGGCCAAGGGCAACTCCACCCTCTCCACCTCCTCCACCTCCGGTCCCAAGAAGAACCTCCCCAAACTCACCGCCTGGCCCACGTCCCCCGAGCACATGAAGCGGTAGTTGGGGGGAGTATCGGATGCCCGCAAGTATCCCCTGCGGCGGAGGTTCTCCTCCACCTCCCGAGCCACCTCCTCGTCGCTGGAGATCAGCCTCACCTCCTGACCCATGAACCTTCCGATTACCCCTCGAAGAAGTGGGTAATGGGTGCATCCCAACACCAGAGTGTCCACTCCCCTCTTTTTCAGGGGACTGAGGTATTTGGCCACCTCCGCCTCCACCCGAGGCCCTTCCACCTCACCCCGCTCCACGAAATCCACCAAGGTGGGACAGGCCCTGGATATCACAGTGGCCCCGGCATCCAATGCCCGGATGGCGCGCAGATAGGCTCGGCTCCGTATGGTCACCACGGTACCTATGACCCCTATCCGCCGGTTGCGGGTGGCCTGAACCGCTCCCCTGGCTCCTGGCTCCACCACCCCCAGCACGGGCACCCGGCAACGGCGCTGCACCTCCAAAAGGCCGGCGGAAGTTGCGGAATTGCAGGCTATGACGATGATTTTTACTCCCAAGTCCTCCAAAAACCCCGATATCTCCAGGGCGAAATCCCTCACCTCCTGTATGGGACGAGGCCCGTAGGGACCTCTCGCGTTGTCGCCAAAGTAGATGATGGACTCGTGAGGTAGGCGGCTCATTATGGCCCTGACCACGGTGAGCCCTCCCACTCCGGAGTCGAACACGCCTATGGGGGCATCGTTCATGGTACCCGATCCCTTCCTTCCAGCCATTCTCCCAACGCGTTGAGGCATGCTCCAGCCTCTACAATTCAGAGAATTCTACCACAGGGCGCGGTCGCCCCTTGGAACCCTCCCACGACCGAGACCTGAAAAAAGGCTGTCACATCCGTAAACCACTTTCGCGGCGATAGCGGAAAGTCAAGCCCTACCGCTCGATTAGAGCTCGATTAAGACGGTAACTCCTCAATTCTTTTAAACCTCTGAGTTTATAATGGAGTTGGCGCTAAAAGGCTGTAATGGAGTTGGCTCTAAAAGGCTGTTGGCCTCTGACGGTAGTCGGTCTCGGAAAGGGAATCCCTTCTGTGTCCTTTGTGTTCTTGCGAACATCCACGACTTCTTGACGAGGTCATGGGGAGGAACGGTTCGCCAAGGGAGGGAGTGAGTTGATACTCGAAAGGTACGTACGCGAGCGCATCTCGGAGCTGTCGCGACTCTTCATCGTGCCCACGGACGATATCCTTGCCCCTGAACCCGAGCAGATCTCCGCTTTCTGCCTCGAATTCATGAGGCAAGGAACGCCCGGCTTCCGATTTCTATATCTCTTTACGCTGATCTCATTGGAGGCTGCATGCCTGCTGAGGAAGGGGAAGAGGTTGAGAGAGCTCGACTCAGGGGAAGGGGAGGAATTCCTGCAGTCCCTATATCGCAGCCGATGGGCTCCATTGCGAGCACTTCCCTTGCTCGCGGGCCTTCCCCTTTTCTTCTCCCACTACGACCGGGAAGACGTGCAGAAGGCATTGGGATACGACGTTGAGAACTTGCGCCGAGAGGCGGCCCTGCGGGAGGTGACCCGATGATACGTCGACCCGAGGAATTCGACCAAGACCTGCGCCTGGAAGCCGACGTGGCGGTCGTCGGCTCCGGAGCGGGCGGAGGACCCCTGGCCAAGGAACTGTCCGAGGCGGGATACCGGGTGGTGGTGCTGGAAGAGGGAGGTCATTTCACCCGGGAAGATTTCAACTTCAAGCCCGGTGAGGCCTTTCTCCGGATGTACCGTGACGCTGGCCAAACCGTAACCTTGGGCCTTCCTGTGATCCTGCTCCCCCAGGGCTGCACGGTGGGCGGCACCACCACCGTGAACTCGGGCACATGCCTGCGCATTCCCAGGAGCGTGCTGCGACGCTGGCAATTGGAGCACGGACTGAAAGACCTCACTTCCGACGAGATGGACCTTCTTTACGCCGCCCTGGAGGAATACCTATTCGTGAAGCGCGCAGACCCGGAGGTGGTGGGCAAAAACGCCATCATCTTCAAGGAG
Source organism: Actinomycetota bacterium (assembly GCA_015711955.1). Lineage (GTDB taxonomy): Bacteria > Actinomycetota > Geothermincolia > Geothermincolales > RBG-13-55-18 > JACVJK01. The sequence goes on from JACVJK010000043.1 coordinate 6,312, forward strand.
GCCGCGGAGCGCTTGGGTTACTCCGCCGGGTTCTTGCCCCGTAACGCCAAGGACTGCGAGGGTTTCGGCATGTGTCCCTACGGGTGCCCCACCAACTCCAAGCAGAGCGTGAACGTCTCTTTCATTCCCGACGCGGTGCGGGCGGGGGCGGAGGTGATCACCCGCTGTCGCGTCACCCACATCATCACCCGGGGAGGAAGAGCGCTGGGCGTGAGGGGATATCTGTACGACCCCTTGACCAGAAAGAGGACCTTATCGGTGGAGGTGCGTTCCTCAGTGGTGGCCCTTTGCGGCGGTGCCCTTCAGACTCCCTCCCTCCTTTTCCACAACCGCCTATGCCTTTCCTCAGGTGCGGTGGGGAGGAATCTCTTCATTCACCCCTGCGGCTCCACCTTGGCGCTACTCGACGAACCCCTGGGGAATCCCAAAGGGATACCCCAGAGTACCTACGTGGACGAGTTCTCCTCGGAGGGGATCGAGCTGGAGGGTGCGACCCTTCCTCCCAGCGTCTTCGCCATCACCCTTCCTTGGTCTGGCAGAAAACACTCGGAAATTATGGCCACGTATCCCTACTTCGGGACCTTCGGTTCCATGATCAGCGAACACGATTCCCGGGGACGCGTCCTTCCCGGCCCGTCACCCCGCCAACCCCTGGCCACCTATCACCTGGGTTACCAGGACGCCCAACGCTTGAAGCTCTCCATATTGCTAATGGCCGAGATATGGTTCGAGGCGGGAGCTCGCAAGGTGATCACCCCCATCCAGGGATTCCTGGAGCTCTCTTCCCCTCGGGACATGTCGGCACTATCCAGGGCAAAAATAAAACCCCATCAGTTCATAGGACTTTCTGCCTACCACCCCATGGGCACCTGCCCCATGGGGGGAGATCCCGACAGCGCTGTGGTCCGACCCACAGGAGAGACTTGGGAGGTGGATAATCTCTTCATCTGCGACGCCAGCATCCTTCCCACGTCTTTGGGCGTCAATCCCCAGCTAACCATCATGGCTCTCTCGGTGCGAACGGCAGGCTTCATCGACGAAAAACTCGCCCGGGGAATAGACAGGGCGGAAGCATTATCCCGCATCGAGAAATGGAAAGGGCGGCTCCGCCGCGAAAAGGAGAGGCTGGCCTACCGACTCAACACCTTTTTCGGAATGGAGGGGGATATAAGCCAGCAGGGCGAAACGAGCGGCACCAGCGGGGCAGGGGACCGATGAGCGTCCACCAAGGGGCGGAGCATCTTGAGCGGAACCGCGGCGGAATAGAGTGAGGTCGAGCCCGACATTTTCGCCGCCGAGGGGATGGCACCTGGAATTTCGATCCATCTGACCGCGGCGCGAAAAGCGCGGTAAGAAGCTACACATCAGCGACGTCCAAGGGGTGTCTGTCCCTGGAAAGCCCGCCTCCCAGCGAAGGGTTGAAGTGATCTGGGTTGCTCGCTAACCTGACCGACCTCGTTTAAGATTCTGCTCCTCCTTTCCTGATCGATGCGGGAGGTTGAGGTCTTCCATGAAGTCCGATGAGAATAAATTGACGAGCTTTCGGCCCATTGAAAAGAAAGGACGGTGGAGGTTGCCGAAAAAACTGGTCGAAGGCATATACCTGCTGGAGGGCACTTTCGGGTCCAACGTGTACGCCTTGACCGGGAATGGTCTGGCCCTGGTGGACGCTGGCTTTCCGGTGGACTTGCCTCGGATAATTGCCGGCCTGCGAGGGATCAGGGCCAAGACCAAAGACCTGGAGCTGGTGGTGGCCACCCATTACCACGGCGATCACGTGGGGCCAGTGGCCGGACTGAGACGCCGTTATGGGGTCAGGACCGCCATCCACCGGGAGGACGCCCCCTTTGCCAACGGAGAGCGCCCCATCGAGCGCTTCGAGGTGGAGACTTCCCGCCTCATCTTCTATTTGGCCCTCTGGCCTCTCTTCCGCTACAGGAACTTCCCGGTGGACATTTTTTTGGAGGAAGGGGAGCAATTGGACCTGGCGGGCGGACTCACGGTACTCCACACGCCCGGCCACTCTCGGGGGAGCATCTGTCTTTATCAGGCCAAAAGGGGCATCCTGTTCAGCGGCGACCTCCTGCGCAACGAAAGAGGGGGGCTGGAGGGTCCCCCTCCCCAATTCACCCCCGACGTGGAAGCGGCGGCCCTCTCCTTGAAACGCCTAAAGGACCTGGACTTCGACGTCCTCCTGCCGGGACACGGAGAACCCATCTTGGGAGGCGCAGGGGACAGGTTCCGACTAGCCCTGAGGCGTGGGGAGATCTGGCCCCTCAACTTGGCCAGCTTCTCCAGTGAAGCGGGTTGAGCTAGGTCTTCCAAGAACCGCTTATCCCCCTCTCACCTGTGATTCCACGCCCTGGTCCTTCGGGCTGGCACATCGGCCGAAAACCGTATCCACCTCTCCCTGAGGTGGAACGACTCGAGGAGGTTCAGGTTTCGCGAGAAGAGGGAGGCGGTCTCGCGAGGCTGTTCATGGGGCACATTTCCTCCGCAACCTCGCTGCATCGAGTTCTGCCCCTCCTTGAAACGAACTTATCCATGAAACCAACTGCTATAAGCCCAATAGCTGGTAAAATGTCGGTGGATGGCGATAACGTAAAACCAACCCGCGCATCGCTTTGAAGACGGGAGTGCGAAGGTGGGCAGGATCAGGACCTTGGCGGAGAACCGCAAGGCTAGACACGACTACCACATCGAGGAACGTTTCGAGGCTGGCATATCCCTCCTGGGCTCGGAGGTGAAGTCCATCAGGGAGGGCAGAGCCTCATTGAGGGACAGCTTTGCTCGGGTAAGGGACGGGGAGTTGTTCTTGGAGAACATGCACGTAGCTCCCTACAGCCACGGGACCTCTTACACCCACTCGCCCACGAGGAGACGCAAACTGCTCATGCACAAGAGTGAGATAAGGCGCCTGGAGGGTAAGGTCTCCGAAAAAGGTTATACCCTGGTTCCCCTTAGCCTATACCTCAACGAGAGGGGAAGGATCAAAGTGGAGTTGGGGCTGGCCAGGGGTAAGGCCAAGGCGGACCGCCGCCGAGAGATAATGGAAAGAGACACTCGGCGAGAATTGGAGAGGACCCTGAAGGAAAGGGCTCGCCACCTGCGATGAACTTTTTGCAGTGAAAATTCCGCTCTTAAGACTTCTCTCCTAGTGGGGTCGATCCCAACGAGCGTTCACGGGTAAAAACGTCGAAGGTCCCGCGCGCCCGCCTCTTCCCTCGGGAAAAGCGGCCTGTCATCGGAGCTTTTGTTGGTAGGCCAACCCAAGATCTTGGGTCACTCCTGTCACCACCCCTTTCGGAACTCGAAACCGCACGCCAAGACCTTCAGGTCGCACTCTCCGCCTACAGGGCCCGCGAGAACGAAAGGATATCGCGAACCTGCTCGATGAAAGGCAAAACAAAGGGGCTCGCGAAACAGGGCCTTTTCAGGCCGCCCCGTTCAACCCGAGCGCTCCACAGGGGACTTTGTTTGGACCGTTGGAGATGAGCGTCAACCCCGCACGGGCAGAAGGAATCCTTTTAAAAAGAGGATAACCAAAGATGGAATGGATTTGGGCGCACGACTGAAGTGCATCTTTCTTAAATATTCACCACTGCCCACCACCAAATCACCAAGAAGGAATGGATTTGGGCGCACGGCTGAAGTGCATCCGAAGGGTCGGTATTTCCTGCCAATTGCCTTCCGCTCCTTAAAATGCTGCCAGCTCGGCGCTCCGGCGACAGGACTCTGAAAGGGCGCGGGAGGTCGATTCCCATCCATGGCTATGGAAGCCGTGACAACACGATACCGGCAAGAGAGGATCGAGAGGATGCGTTAGAGCGATTAATCCACGCCGTGAGGGGGGTGAGGCTCCCCTTACCTCATGACCCCGTTTACGAGGCCGCCAAATCTTCTGGAACACTATCCGTGGAACCAAATCTTCTGGAACACTATCCATGGAACCCAAAAAAAGTATTAAAATCTCAATAGGAGGAACATTGAAAGGGGGCGAAACGGCTTCGACAGGGATCGTCGGTCGACGTGGGAGCGAGCCGAGGTCCCGAGCCTCGTAAAAAATCGGGGAGCACAATAAGTGCCGACGCTGAGTTGGCTCTGGCCGCCTAATTGAGCGGCCCGTCCCTCTCCGGGAGGCCCGCGACCGGAGAAGGGGCGTCAGGTAGCGGGCTGGCCGAGGCCCAACTCCCGTGAGGGCCGAGGGACACATCACACCGGGATAGCCCTCGTCGAGCTGTCGCCGTGCTCGCCGCGGGCGAAACGCGAACGGCGAATACGCTCGTAGAGCCCACGCGGTCGGATCTCTGGACGGGGGTTCGACTCCCCCCGCCTCCACCAAAAAAAGGGCCTATTGAAGGCCTTTTTTTATTCCTCCATAACGTCATGTTGCACGTTCCGCGTTTCGGCCCTTCCATCCAACGGCGACCTCGGCGACATCAGCCGCCCTTCAATATCTCCAGGGCCCTCTCCAGCTGCAGATCTTTATCGTCCACTATCGGGTTTCTCACCTTCACATCCGGTTCGATCCCCTGTTCGTCGATGTTTCTCCCGGAGGGCGTGTAATAGCGGGCTAAGGTGAGCCGGATAACTGAGCCGTCCTCCAGGGGAAAGAGCTTCTGGATAGCCCCCTTTCCGTAGGTGGTCTCCCCCACTAACAGGCAGCGCCCATTCTCTCGCAGGGCAGCAGCGAAGATCTCGGAAGCGCTGGCCGTGAACCGGTCCACCAAGACCACTACTGGGAGATCCCACGCTTTCCCTTGCTCGGCAAAGTAAGACTTCCCGGCCTCCGAAACCCTTCCCCGGGAAGTCACTATGGTACCCTCGTCCAGGAACATGTCGGCCGCCCTGATGGCGGGATCCATATAACCACCTTTGTTAGAGCGAAGATCCACCAGCAGCGAGCGAGCTCCCCTCGCCCTCAAATCCCAGAGGGCCTCTTGCATCTTTCGGTCAGAATCCTCAGTCCAGTCACTGAGCTTGATGTAGCCCACCCCACCTTCCATGAGACGGTGTTGGAGGACAGGTATCTCTATCTCCCTTCTGGTGAGGGTTAATCTCATCAATTCTCGCTCAGGGCGACGCAGTATGCCCAAAGTCACCCGGGTCCCGCTTGGACCTCGGATGGACATGACCACCTCTTCCAGATTCATCCCCGATATGTCCTTTCCATCCACCTCCCTGATCACGTCCCCCTCCCTGATACCGGACTCCTCGGCCGGCGTGCCGGGAAGAACGTTCCTCACCCTGACCTCGTTCCTCACCATCTCCAAAGCGATTCCTACCCCGGAGAAATGTCCCGACAGTTGGGTCTGCAGCATCTCGGCCTGCTCTCGGTTCATGTAGGCGGAATAAGGGTCGTCCAAACCATCCACCATGGCCTGCAGGGCCCGAGCCACCAAGGCTTCCTCATCACGGCCCTCGCGGTACATGCGCCTCACGCCCCGCAGGGCGGACTCTATCAGCTCTTCCTTATCCACCGGATCCACGTAACTCTGCCGGATGAGATCCGCCGCCCTGCGGATTTCATCTCTGTTCTCCAAAAACGAGAGCGCCTCCGCTTCAAGGGAATCCTTGGGACGGACCGAACTCCCCCCCGAGGATCGGATTTCCCAGAAAAGTGATAGCGCGAGACAGGTCGCCGAGAGGATCAAAACAGTCAGGGCCACCAGGAAAGTGAGAAGGTTCTTGCGGCGTTGCGGCCCACCCTCATCGCTCGGCACTGCATTTTGTGTTGTCATCAGACCTCCAGATACCTACCCAGGGCATAAGCGCTGCCCAGGGCTCCTATGATCAGTCCTCCCAGGAGAAGGCTGGGTATGAGGAGACCCAGCAAGCCAGGGGTTATGGCCATGCGCAGGAAATGAAGGCTTTCGATGAGCCTATCCAGGATCCAAACCTTGACCGCCATCACCAAGAGGATGGCCACCAACGAGCCCACCGTCCCCTCAAAGACCCCTTCCAGCACGAAAGGCCAACGGATGAACCAGTTGGTGGCCCCCACCAGCTTCATGATGCCTATCTCCCTCCGCCGGGCGAAGATGGCCACTTGGATGGTGACCGATACCAGCATGACGGAGACCACCACCAAAGCCAGAACCCCTAAGATCCCCACCTGTCGGAACTTGTCGAAGATGTTCTCCAGCTTCTCGATGGCGGCACTGGCCGATCGGACATCCTCTATCCGGTTGAGGAAAGGAGCTTGGGTCTTCACCGTGCCCACCACCACCCCCACGTCTTTGGGGTCCTTGGTGGTGACCTTGAACGAATTGGGTAAGGGATTGTCTTCCAGGTTCTCCCAAAGCTCCGGGTTGTCCCGGAACCGTTCTTTGAACTCCTTCAAGGCCTCGTCCTTGGTCTTGTAGATGACCCGAGCCGGATCCACCTCTGGAAGAGAAACCAGGAAATCCTCGATGGCCTGTCGTTCCTGCTCCGTAGTCAGATCGGAAAGGTATATGTCGATCTCCCCCACTCTCCGCTCCGCGTTCTTGATCATATTGCTGAACATGTTCCAACCCAGCACCACTAGGCCGAGCAGGCTCAAGGATACCGCCACCACCGCCATGGCGGCGACTGCCAAGATGAGGTTCTTGCTCAAAGAGGCCCAAGTTTCTGCGGCGAAATACTTAATCCTATTCATAGCCGTACACGCCCTTGTCTTGGTCCCTGATCACCCTGCCGTTTTCCAAGGCGATAACCCTCTTGCGGAAAGTGTTGACGATCTCCTTGTCGTGGGTTGCCACGATCACCGTGGTCCCGGTGGAGTTGATCTTCTCCAGCAGGCGTATGATGCCCTCGGCCAAAGAGGGATCCACGTTTCCGGTGGGCTCGTCAGCCAAAAGAATGGGGGGGCGGTTTATGAAGGCCCTGGCTATGGCCACCCTTTGCTGCTCGCCCCCAGAAAGCTCATCGGGAAAGGCGTCCAGCTTGTGCCCCAGCCCCACCAACTTCAGCACCTCAGGCACTTGCTGCTCGATGAGGCGTCGGGGCTTTCCAGTAACCTCCATGGCGTACGCCACGTTCTGGAACACGGTCTTGTGGGGCAATAACTTGAAATCTTGGAAGACGCACCCGATCTTGCGGCGCAGATAGGGAATCTTCCACTTGCGCAGCTGGTTGATGTTGGTGTCGGCGATGTATATCTGGCCGCTGGTGGGCTCTTCCTCCTTTATGAGAAGCTTTATGAGAGTGGTCTTGCCTGACCCAGAAGGACCTACCAGGAACACGAACTCCCCTCGCTCAATGTCCAGAGTGACGTCCTCCAGGGCGTAAATGTTTCCCTTATATACCTTGGTGACCCTTCGCATCCGTATCAAGTCTCATCTCCCCTTTCGGGACCGCGCCGGATTTAACCGGCGGAATCCCCGTTCACCTTTCCCGCAAGGAACCTCTTGAAGTTTCGAAACCCATGGGGCCGCCCAGGTTCCCTCGGCAGATTGAAACCCCACCCAACTTTCCATGTAATCCTTTCGACATCGAGGACGAAGAACCTGCCATCGAACCAGCGGCGGGATTTCAGAGGGACCTCCGCAGCAAGGACCTGGCTGCTTCCGCCACGTGTTCCGGCGTGAGACCGAAATGTTCCATCAATTCTTCCACGCCGCCCGACACCCCGAAGCGGTCCTGGATTCCCACCCTTTTGAGGGGAACGGGTAATTTCTCCGACAGGAGCTCCGCCACTGCTCCTCCCAACCCCCCCAGGACAGAATGGTCTTCGCAAGTCACCACCCTTCCCGTCTTGGCCGCCGATGCCAATATGGCCTCCTCGTCCAGCGGCTTTATGGTATGGACGTTGAGCACCTCCGCCTCCACGCCTTCTCGGGCCAGGATATCCGCAGCCACCAAGCTGTTGTAGACCATGATCCCACAAGCCAATATGGTGACATCCTTGCCTGGACGCAAAAGTAACGCCTTGCCCAACTGAAAACGATAGCCCTCGTCGAAGAGCACGGGAAATTTGGGGCGACCCAGGCGGATGTAAAACGGCCCATCCACGTAGGCAGCGGTCTTAACCGCCTCTCTGGCCTCGTAATAATCGGCGGGCACCACGACTTTCATCCCCGGTATCAGCCTCATCAAGGCCACGTCTTCCAGGGCCTGATGGGAAGACCCGTCCTCACCCACGGTGATACCCCCGTGGGATGCGCATATCTTCACGTTAAGGCAGGAATAAGCGATGGTGTTGCGTACCTGGTCATATGCCCTGCCCGTGGCGAACATGGCGAAGGAGGAGGCGAAGACTATCTTTCCAGTGGCGGCTAGGCCGGCAGCGGTGGCCATGAGGTTCTGCTCCGCCACCCCGCAGTCGATGAAACGTTCAGGGAACCTCTCCTTGAACCTCTCGGTCTGGGTAGACTTGGCCAGGTCCGCGTCCATAACCACGATGCGGTGGTCCTTCTCCCCCAGCTCCAGCAAGGCCTCCGCATAAGCGTCCCTCGTATGCCTGGTGCCTTTGTCGGGTATCATGACTCCTCTATTTCCCTGAGGGCTCGCTCCATCTCCTCCCGGGTGGGCGCCTTCCCGTGAAATTCCACCGAGTTCTCCATGAAGGAGACCCCCTTGCCCTTCACGGTGTGAGCGATGATCATGGTGGGACTCGAAGCATTGTCCGCCAGGTCCAAAGTCCTGCATATCTCCAAGACATCGTGACCGTCCACTTCATAGACCTCCCAGCCGAAGGACCTCCACTTGGCGGAGATGTCGCCCAGACTCACTATCTCACAGCAAGGTCCATCGATCTGGAGGGAATTGTAATCCGTGAAGGCCACCAGGTTGGTAAGTCGATGATGGCCGGCGAGCATGGCCGCCTCCCAGATCCCTCCCTCCTGGCTCTCTCCGTCCCCTATGAGAGCGTACACCCGGGCCGGATTGCGTTGGATGCGTAATCCCAGGGCCATACCGCAGGCAGCGGAAAGGCCCTGCCCCAAGGAGCCAGTGGACAGGTCTACGCCGGGAGTTCGTTTCATGTCGGGATGACCTTGGAGCATGGAACCCAGCCGCCGCAATTTCCAAAGCTCCTCTCGGGGAAAGTATCCTGCCCTGGCCAAGACGGAATACAAGGTAGGGGCAGCATGACCCTTGGAGAGCACGAAACGGTCCCTTTCCGGCCACTGGGGATCGGAGGGACGGTGCCTCATTTTATAGAAATAAAGGCAGACCAGGATCTCCACGCAGGAAAGGGAGCCTCCTGGATGGCCACTTCCGGCCAAACCTATCATGCGTACCACGTCCCAGCGAACTCCCTTGCAGATGGATTCCAGCCTTTCCTTGAGGCCCCTTTCCGTATCCGTTTCCAACACCGATTCTCCCGTCGAACTTCCTACCGGGTTCATCAGTATCACCCTTCCCCCGCGGAGGCCCTCAACCCTCCAGTCGGAGGGTCTTCCCCCGAGACCGGAGGAAATCCTCCAGCCTCATGATGGAGTAGTTTACCACGGCTTCCGGACGCACGTCATTTTGCAAGATTATTTCTACGGCGTGGTCGAACTCCCCTGCGAAGGTGGCCACGTGGGCGTCGCTGCCCACCGACAGCAGCCCGCCAGCCCTCACTACCTCTCGCACCATCTCGTGGCAAAGGGCCTCGCTTCCCTCCCGGGTATAAACGAAAGAGCTGTTGTTGACCTCCAAAGCCTTACCGTAACGGCGAGCCGCCTCAGCCACCTTTCGCATATCCACCGGATACTTGGGATTATCGGGATGAACGATGACATCCACCAAGGGATGGGCGATGGCAGCCAAAAGGGCACGGGTGTGGTCCTCCACGCTTTCGCCCTGGTAACCCGTGTATGGATGAAGGCCTGCGTGGACCAGGTCCAGATTTTCCAGGACCCGATCGGGCAAATCCAATCTGCCCTCGGTATCCAGGATGTTGGCCTCCACTGAACGCAGAATCCAGACCCCATGCCACCGCCGGGGCAAAACCTTCAAGTTCCTGAAGTGGTAGAGATTGCCTGAACCGGGGACGGCAGGGCCGTGATCAGTCACGGCTATGGCCTCCAATCCCTTGGACGAGGCGTATCGTGCGCATTCCTCCACCGTGGAATAGGCATGTCCGCTGGCCACCGTGTGTACGTGCAGGTCCACCCTTATGGGAGGGAATCCCCTGAGGCATCCGGGCTCCTCTGCTTTCCCAACCGCTGCCGTCACGTCATTTACATCCATATCCCGCGACTCTCTGAAGTGCCATGTCTTCTCCGACTGTTTGCCTTTCAGGACGATCTGGGCAGGGTCTTATATCTTCCCAAGCCTCAACCCAAAAGGCGGGCTCGTGTTAACGGACACCATTTTCGGCGCCGAGGACGGCCTATTGGGAACCCCTCTCCCCCCCTGAGGCCTTCCAGCGCAGGTAGGCGTCCACCAACTCGTCCAACTCGCCATCCAGCACCGCATCCACATTGCCGATCTCCACATCGGTCCGATGATCTTTCACCAGGCGGTACGGATGAAGCACGTAGGAGCGGATCTGGCTTCCGAAGCCTATATCTCGGCGGTCCCCTCGCAACCTGCGGATCTCCTCTTCCCTCTCCCTTCGAGCCAACTCGGCGAGGCGGGCTTTGAGGATCCTCATGGCGGTTTGACGGTTGGAGATCTGGGAACGCTCATTCTGGCAGGAGACCACGATCCCAGTGGGGATATGGGTTATTCGCACAGCCGAATCGGTGACGTTGACGTGCTGGCCCCCTGCACCGCTGGAGCGGAAGGTCTCCACCCGCAAGTCTTTGGGGTCTATCTCAACCTCTTCTTCCTCGTCCAGCATGGGTATCACGTCCAGGGAGGCGAAGGAGGTATGCCGCCTTCGCGAGGCATCGAAGGGCGATATGCGCACCAAACGGTGTACCCCTTTCTCAGCGGAGAAAAGGCCATAGGCGTTTCTCCCATGAACGGTGAAGGTAGCGCTCTTTATGCCCCCTCCCTCACCTTCCTGAACCTCATGGAGATCCACCTTGAAACCTCGGGATTCTGCCCAACGCAGGTACATGCGCAGGAGCATCTCCGCCCAATCCTGGGATTCAAGTCCTCCCGCCCCGGGATGGATACTCACGATGGCGTCCTTGTGGTCCAAGTCACCTGAGAGTAGTGACTCCTCCTCCAGCCGGTCGACCTTTTTTCGGAGACGGGCCAGTCCCTCCTCCACCTCCGGCCTCAGGGAAAGGTCCTCCTCTTCCTCCGCCAGGTCGATGAGGGCCTCAAGATCCTCCTGCTCGATGGTCAACTCATCGTATTGTTCCACCACCGACTTCAGGTAAGACATCTCCTCCAAAACCTTACGGGCCTCAAGCTGGTCCTCCCAGAAGGACGGCAGGGATGCCTTCTCTTCCAGCTCCTGGATCCTCTTCCTCTTGCCCTCTACGTCAAAGATACTCCTTTATCTTGAGGATCCTCTCCTTCAACCTTCCCAGTTCCTCGCGGCAGTCTCCCATCAGGGACACCACATTCACCTCCTCATTCACAAGTCTCGTGGACCTTTGTTTGGGCTCAGGCTTTAAGTTCCACTGGAAAATCGCAAGGTCCCACCGACATGGCGGGTGGGGTCCCCTGCACGAGAAACTCCCTTTTGCATCTCTTCAGCGGAATTCGATCCTAAAGGAACCGGCGCGGGCGCTCACAACTCCCGGCCGGCTGAACTCCCTACCAGCAGGAAATCATCCAATAAAGGCATCACGCGGTGCGTCCACAACAGTGCTTGTATTTCTTGCCGCTGCCACACGGGCAAGGAACATTCCTTCCCACTTTTTGACTGCGCAGGGGGGCCGTTTTCCCTTTCTTCTCTCCGCCCTCCACCGCGTGCAAGGACGGTCGATCCTCCCGCACCACCCGGAGATGGAACATGTAGCGCAGGAAATCCTCCTTTATGTTGTAAAGAAGAGATTGGAAAGCTGAATAGGCTTCTCTCTGGTACTCCACCAAGGGATCGTGGCCTGCGAAAGCCCGCAAGTTGACCGCATCCCTGAGGTGATCCATTTCGTAAAGGTGCTCCCGCCAGCGGTTATCGATCACCCGCAGCAATACCAAACGCTCCACTTCCCGGATGTCCCTGCCCGCCTCCTCTATATCCTTTTCGCGGGAACGGTACACCTCCAGGGCATCCTCCATGAGGGCCTTCCGGAGCAAGTCCGGGCGCAAGGACTCCTCCCGCAGATCCTGAGGTCCGAAGCTGACCGGGAATATGCCCCTCAAGTAACGAAAGAGGCCTTCCAGGTCCCACTCCTCTGGGGGCAATTCCTCGTCCAAAAAACGAGACAACACCCCCTCTAACACCTCGGAGATCATATCTGGTATTTTGGAGTGCAGGTCCTCTCCCTCCAGGATCCTCCGCCTCTGGCTATAAATCACCTCCCTCTGGGTGTTCATAACGTCATCGTATTTCAGGAGGTTCTTCCTGATCTCGAAATTATTCAGCTCCACGTTCCTCTGGGCGTTCTCGATGGCTTTGGTGACCAAACGGTTTTCGATGGGAACGTCATCGGGAAAACGAAACCTCTCCATGAGGGAGGCGATGGCCCGGGAGGCGAACACCCTCATGAGATCATCCTCCAGGGAGAGATAAAACCGGGACTCCCCTGGGTCGCCCTGCCTGCCCGAACGTCCTCTCAGCTGGTTGTCGATGCGCCGGGCCTCATGCCTTTCGGTGCCGATCACGTACAGGCCACCCAACTCCACCACCCGGTCATGCTCCTCTTGACACTCCCGGCGGGTCTCCTCCAGGATCCTGCGCCACTCCTCCTCGCTGACCTCCCTGCCAGCCACCTTCTGGCGAGCTAGCATCTCTGGATTGCCTCCCAGCATGATATCGGTGCCCCTTCCCGCCATGTTGGTAGCGATGGTCACCGCGCCGAGCCGCCCCGCCTGAGCCACGATCTCCGCCTCTTTTTCATGATATTTGGCGTTGAGGACCTGGTGGGGTATGCCTCTTTTCTTTAGCATGCGGGATAGGCGCTCCGACTTCTCGATGGAAACGGTTCCCACCAGCACAGGCTGACCCCGCTCGTGACGAGAGGCTATATCCTCCACCACCGCCTGGAATTTGGCTTCCTCGGTCTTGTAGATCACGTCGTTGTGATCCACCCGGATCATGGGCTTGTGGGTGGGGATGACCACCACCTCCAGGCCGTAGATCTCCTCGAACTCCGCCGACTCAGTGGCCGCCGTACCGGTCATACCCGCCAATTTCTCGTACATGCGGAAATAGTTCTGTAAAGTTATGGTGGCCAGGGTCTGGTTCTCCTGGCGCACCCTGAGGCCTTCTTTGGCCTCTATGGCCTGGTGCAGGCCGTCGCTCCACCGCCGCCCCGGCATCAGACGTCCGGTGAACTCGTCCACGATGATTACCTGCCCGTCTTTGACAATGTAATCCACATCCCTCTTGTAAAGCTCCTTGGCCTTGAGGGCGTTCAAAAGATGGTGGATCAAGGGAGTGTTCACGTGGTCGTAAAGGTTGTCCAGGCCCAACATGGCCTCCACTCGGTGGATACCCTCCTCAGTGACCATGACAGAGCGAGTCTTCTCGTCCACTTCGTAGTCCACCCCTAGGCGGAGGCGGGGGGCTATGGAGGCGAACTGACGGTAGAGCCTAACCGACTCCTCCGCAGCCCCGGAGATGATGAGAGGGGTGCGAGCTTCATCGATGAGTATGGAGTCCACCTCGTCCACGATGGCGTAATGATGGCCTCTCTGGACCATCTCCTCCAAGCTAATCTCCAAGTTGTCCCTGAGGTAATCGAATCCGAACTCGTTGTTTGTCCCGTAGGTTATGTCCGCCTGATACGCTTTCCTGCGCAACTCCTTGGGCATCTGGGCTTGGAGTAGCCCCACCTCCAATCCCAGAAATCGATATATCCCTCCCATCCACTCACTGTCCCTGCGGGCTAAGTAATCGTTCACGGTGACCACGTGAACCCCTTTCCCCTCCAAGGCATTAAGATAGGCGGGAAGGGTGGCCACCAAAGTCTTCCCCTCTCCCGTCTTCATCTCCGCGATCTTTCCCTGGTGGAGGACGATCCCGCCCATGATCTGCACGTCAAAATGACGCTGTCCCAACACCCTCCGGGCCGTTTCCCGTACCACCGCGTAAGCCTCCGGCAATAACTCGTCCAGGCTTTCACCCCGGTCGATTCTTTCCCTGAATTCCACCGTCTTGTGGGCCAGATCCCTGTCGCTCAGTTTCTCCACCTCTGGCTCCAGGGCGTTCACCGCCCTCACCATCTCCTCCAGGCGCTCCAAGCGGCGCCTTTCCCCCATCCTTAGCACCTTTCCCAGCGACCTCAACAACGAGCCCTCACCTCCCACGGAAGGGACATGGGCGCGAAAGTGCAGGAAGGGGCGCGCGCCCCAGGGAGGGTTGCGTCGCACATACGCTCAGCCCCTGGCCTCTCATTCCTAGCCCTCCTCCTCCCGGCGGAAGAGCTTTTCCAGGGAATCGGCCAGTTCCCTCTCCTCCAAAACTTTGGCCCTCTGTCGGACCTCCCTGTCCGGCATCCTGCGTGCCCGGCTTTGAGTCTCCACCACTTGGCGTAGGAATCGGAGGACGCGGGAATCGTATGCCCTACCCCTTTCGATGTCCATCTCCCGAAGGGCTTCGCGCCATGACAAGCCCTCTCCCCCCGGACTGGTGGCATGGTCGAAGTCGCTCACCGCCCTGATGATGCGGGAGCCCAACGGCGCCCGAGCTCCCTCGGCGCCGAAACTGTGATGGTGCCTCACCAAGTCAGCTGCCACTTCCAATCCTGGCAAGCCCTCAAGCAATTTCGCACCTCGCTCCGCGTGCCCTTCTCCCTCCGGCCCCGCCTCCACGTAGCCGATATCATGAAGGGCGGCCGCATATCTCACCATCCTGATGTCCTCCAAGGAAAGGCCCATCTCCCTTGCCACTTCCGCCGAGAGATTGCTTACCCGACTTGAATGCCCCTCCGCACCCCGGGCCCGGTCAAAAGCCTCTCCCAACACCCTCACGGTCTGGAAGAAACGTTCATCCAGTTCCCTGAAACGGTTGGAGGCCATCCTCACCAGAAGCAATGGAAGGGCGAACACGAAGAAGTTCGCCCAGGGGAGTCGGGGAAAATACAAGGTCATGAGGGCGGATGCCGCCGCGACCGCCAGAAAGGTTGGGAGGGTTTGCCGGACCTGCTGCCGGAACCACACCCTCCAATCCCCTTGGGTCCTCACTGCCATCTCCAAAGAACCGGTGACCATCTCGCCGA
>JACVJK010000044.1 GCA_015711955.1 Actinomycetota bacterium
AGTTAGTATATAGTTATTATATAACAACCCGCGTTGTCGAGCTTGAATTGGAAAGGGGGCAAAACCAATAGCTTGGGGTCGTTCGTGCCTGCGGGAAGGAGGTTTGTCATGAGAGGCGGGAATTGGGGCAAGGTACTCAAGGTGGATCTGAGCAAAGGTACGCACGAGGACTGGGAGCTACCCGAGGCATACTACCGCGACTTCTTGGGGGGAAGCGGTCTTGCGGCCAAGCTTTTCTTCGATATGAAGGCGTGGGAGGCGGATCCCCTCTCCCCGGAAAACCCCTTGATGATCTTGAACGGCCCCATTTCGGGACTGAATCTTCCAGGCGTGTCCAGGTTGGAGATATGCGCTCGGTCCCCGCTCACCGGCATCTGGGGAGAGTCCAGCATGGGCGGGCACTTCTCCCCCCAGCTAAAGAGGACCGGATACGACGGATTGGTGGTGCTGGGCGCATCCGAAAAACCGGTTTACATTTATCTTTCCGATGAAGGGGTGGAAATCAGGGACGCCTCTCACCTTTGGGGGAAAGACAATTTCGAGGTCGAAGCTCTCCTGAAGGAAGAAGTGGGCGACAAAAGGGCCCAGGTTATAAGCATAGGTCCCGCCGGGGAAAACCTGGTCAAGTTCGCGTGCGTCATCAACGACAAAGGCTCGGCGGCAGGGCGCTGCGGCATGGGCGCGGTGATGGGTTCCAAGAAGTTGAAGGCGGTGGTGGTCCGAGGCAAGAAGAAGCCACCGGTGGCCGACGAAGAAGCCTTCGAGGCGGTTCGAAAGGAGATGCTCGAACTCATCAAGTTCAGTTACGTGGCCGAGGGACTCAAGAATTTCGGGTCTAACGTGCACATGGAGTACGGGATGGCCATCGGGGACGTCCCGGTGAAGAATTGGAGGGAGGCTTATTGGGAGGCAGGGCCCGATAAACTGAGTGGTTCCGTGGTGGCGGAGACCATATTGGTAAGGCGTCATGCTTGCTATGCCTGCCCGATTCAGTGCAAGAGGATAGTGAAGATAGATTCCGGGCCTTACGCCATGGAGGAGGGTCCTGGCTCCGAATACGAGGCGGCGGCAGCTTTGGGCACCCTTTTGCGCATGGACAATTTGGAGGCCAACCATAAAGCCAACGAGCTTTGCGATAGATACGGCATGGACGTGATCTCCTTAGGAGGGACCTTGGCCTACGCCATAGAGGCCTTCGAGTCCGGTCTCATCACCGAAAAGGACACCGGCGGAATCCGGTTGGGATGGAATCAGCCGGATAATTTGGTGAAGCTGGTGGAGATGACGGCCCGTCGTGAAGGTTTCGGCGATGACTTGGCAGAAGGAGTGCGGGCCATGGCCAAAAAATATGGAGGCGAGGAGTTCGCCATCCACGTCAAGGGGTTGGAATGTCCCATGCACGATCCTCGCGCTTTGTGGGGCATGGCCCTCACCTATGCCACCAGCATCAGGGGAGCATGCCACTGTGCCGACCCCAACCTCTATGTAGATCTGGGATTGGTGAGCCTCAAAGAGTTGGGCGTCCCCCGGACCATGCCCTTGAGGGCCAAGGGTAAGGCTGCCCAGACGGTGGCGGGACAAAAGAAGGGAGTTATCGCCAATTCCGCGGTGATCTGTGAATACGTCTGGGTGTCCGTGGGTGGCGGTATGGAGGAGATGCGCAAGATGCTCAACGCCGTGACCGGATTCGGCTACACTATCGATGATTTGGCCAGGTTGGGGGATCGTATATGGTATCTGAAGCGCGCCTTGGGCAACCTCATGGGGATGACTCGGGAAGATGACCGGTTGCCCCGTAGGATCCTCGAGCCTCACTTGGAGGGCGCCACTTCCAATCTCCACTTGATGGCCTACCCCACCTTCATGAGCATGGGTCCCTTGGGGAAGATCAAAAACGAGAAAGTGAAGGACTTCGTGGGCAACGTTTTGGTGAAGCTCGTTTTTCCCAACATAGACAAGATCCTAAGGCCCATGCGCTTCCTGCCCGGTTTCCGGGGACACGAGAAGAGGCTTGAGATGAGGGATCCTGCGGAAGTCAAAAGAACCACGGTGCAATTCGAGGAGATGATAAACGAGTATTATGCCCTTAGGGATATTGACGCGAAAGGTAGGCCGAGCCGAAGGGCATTGGAACAGGTGGGCCTCAAAGAAGTGGCTGACGTTTTGCACGGCTCCTCTTAGATATATGGCTTGTGGCTTCGGTTGGACAGGGCTCGCTTCGCAGTATGGAGGTGACCGGTGGCTACCGTGAAGCTTTATTCAACCATTCGCCTGGCGGCTGGCGAGAAAGTATTGGAAAGCGATGCCAGAACGGTGGGCGAGCTCCTTAAAGAGTTGGAGAAGAGGTATGGAGGGAAGATCTCCCGCTACATCTCCAACTGTATCGTTCTGGTAAACGGCAAGAACGTTTCCCTTCTCAAGGGAAAGCGCACGAAGTTGGAACCAGCCGATCAGGTGTCCCTGTTTCCTCCGGTGGCCGGCGGCTGAGGTTCGAGTCAGATTTTTGTGATGCTCACCCCAGGGTCGGGGCCAACGGTCATGTGGGCCAGTTCTCCGACGTTTTCCTCGAGCAGCCGCTCGACCTCCATGAGGAGCTCCTCGCATCTCTTAAGTCGGGCGGCAACTTTTTCCATTTTATGGTTGGTGGTGAAGGCAGACCATTGGGATATGTGAGTCCTTTCGCAAGACAACCTTTCCTGAGCTTGTCTGACCGCCACCTTCACTGCGACCGGATCCACGCCTTCCCTGCACATTTGCGTTTCCTCCTCGAGACTTCCTCAATACGGAACGTTATTGAAAATTCCAAACCATTGGTACTCAAATGCAATTTTCTGGCTGCGCTTTACCCAGCTCCAACATGGCCTTTCTGAGGACCTCTTTGCCTTTTTCGCTGAGCTCTTTAAGAGGTAGTCGAAGGCCGCCCACCGGGATACCCATCCAGTTCAAGGCCTGCTTTATGGCGGCGGGATTGGGTTCGCAGAAGAGAGCCCTGACCAATGGCAAAATCCGGTAATGAATATCCCTGGCTTCTTCGAGCCTTCCATCCCACACCAAGCGGCACATCTGGGACAGTTCCTTCCCCAGTACATGTCCCACGGCGGCCACACACCCGTGGCCTCCCAGGCATAGAATGAGGAAGGTCACGGCGTCCTCTCCCGAATAGACATAGAAGTCCAAGCCCATCTTTCTAATTTCCTCGAGAATGGCACTGACTTGCAGGATGTCTCCCGAAGCCTCTTTGATCCCGACGACGTTGTCTAACTCCGCCAGCCTAAGTATGGTGGGAACCTCCACGTTTCTCCCGGTGCGGAAAGGGATGTTGTAGAGGATTATGGGAAGGGATGTGGATTCAGCTATGGAACGAAAGTGCTCGTAAATCCCCTCTTGGCTGGGCCGGTTGTAATAGGGTGAGACCTGGAGGGTCCCTTGCACCCCTATCCGCTCCGCGGCCTTGGTGAGCTCTATGGCCTCCCAAGTACTGTTACTCCCCGTTCCCGCTATCACTGGGACCCTTCCGTCCACCTCTTCAGCTACCACTTCTATGACCCGTATGTGCTCATCGTGGCTCAGAGTGGGGGACTCGCCTGTGGTGCCACAGGGAACAAGGGCGTCGGCAGCCTGTTCTTCGATGAGGTAGTTCACCAATCTGCGCAAGGCCTTCTCGTCCACCCTCCCTCTCTCGTCAAAGGGTGTCACCAGCGGTATAAGACAGCCCTTGAGGTTCCATTCCGCCATGTTTACCCTCCCTATTCCTCGGTCACAGGTTCCACGATAACCTGAGGGGTAAGCCTGCTTCAGCTGATGAATCCATGATAACAGATGTCAGTAATTTAACCAGCGAGTAGGGTATATTCGCGAGGAGACAGGTTTCTAAGGAAAAGGTGCACATAAATAGAGCCGTCATTTGGTATATTATGGCAAAATATTCATTACCCCTACACCTATTGACAGAAATAAGAGCTTTGATAGTATGGTCCATGAAAGTTTCGGGAGGGGAATGCGAAAAGCAGAGCGAGTCGCGCCAGGTCGGTAGGAACCCAGGATGCTGAGTAGAAAACGTCGGTGTTTTGCCGGCGGTCCCAAAGGTATCTTGGGTTCCTACTTTTTAGTGCCTGTAATATGAGCCCAATTCGTTTAGCTGGGAATCGTGGCCTTGGCGGCATGATCCTACCAAAACTGGCTAAATTGGCATAAAAGCTGGCTGTTGTGAATTCTTTGGTTATTGCCCAACTTCATTTTACTTGATGACCTTTCGCATTTAGGAAAAAGGAGCGTTTGGCACGACGAACGGTAGGTTCGTGGATATGGAACACTGATCCTGATTCTCGAGCGGCGCTGCATTTTCTCCAGGTTATCTTCCCCCGCTCATGGAGTTCCTGGGCGTAACGTCTCCGCGTTTCGGAGATATAACAGGGACGAAGTCCCTGCAAAAACGCACCATTTGAGGTCAGATGACTTTAAAGGTCACCGCCTGGCCCATAATGAACCCCGAGTGTTTTTTCAAAGACTTTCCCCTTTTTGGTTTTGCGCTGTGGTCCCGAACCCTCTTTCCTGAGGGAAGAATCGTTCGGTAGGACCAAAGTTCGGAAGTCAAAACCGCGATGAGCATCATTTCCCGAGCCATATCACGAAGCCGGTCAAAGTCTAAAAAGCGATGTTTGAGGAGGATCGAGGAGTGGTTCTCATGCAGTAACAAACCATATATTACCAACTTCCGCTCTAATCAAGGGAAGCAAGAGGGTCATGTCCAATTATTCGGGAAAGGGAACGCCTCACATGAGCAGTGATCATTACTTGCGGGATGAAAGATGAGCAGCCCCTCTGAATAAATAGTTTTGCATTCTCGTCTTCCCCCTGGACTAACAACCGCGGCCTAGGGGGCCGAGAAGCTTTTCGTCAAATCCGTGGCAGGAATCCATCTCACCGAGGTCATTTCGCCAGTGCTTTCACGAAATGAGGGCGAAAAGGACTTGCGCCCTGCGATTTTTCCCAAGCGGAAACGGGGACTAGACAAGGCTTGCGTCCTTGGATCATACGGCCTCGGCCAGTTCGCATGTCCAAGTGCCTTCCAGCAGGCCGTAGCGGGACCAGATCTGGAATATCTCCATGAGATACTCCTCGGCGGTGGAGGTTTGTCTCCAAGCCTTGTCCAGAGCCAAAGCTACCTCTTCGTAATCCACCTTCATCCCGAAAACACCTCCATTCGACGAACCCTTTGCCAGCTGGCTCATTGTCATTGGCATAAGCGTTTTCATGACCAATACGAGAGTAATCGATGGCAGTGACAAACCTTTTGCCCGACCCTTGGCCCATACTCCCGGGGAAGTGGGCTGACGGGGGTTAGTAGATGACGGTCAAAGGGCATGGTTGGGGGAACTCAAGGATGGTGTCTCCGAGGGGATCTCGGAGAAAGCTTCAGTTGCACCCTGGGAACCGGACGCGAGAGATGGGGCCGAGCGGAAGGGTCTCCGAGGGGATCTCGGAGAAAGCTTCAGTTGCACCTGGCGGCAAGGACAACGATCTTGGGTCTGTGGCTATAGCCTTCTCGTCCAAGGACCGACATATCCTTAAGCCTCATTCCCGATAGCAAACCTGATCCCTTCCGGATTCCTTGGCCTCGTAAAGTGCGGCGTCGGCTTTGGCCACCATATCGGACTTGCTATATATGCCCGGCGAGGGATAGGAGGTCACGCCTTGGCTCACCGTCACCGGGATGCTCTTTCCCAAAGCACTCCCGAATTCGTGGTTCTTGACCGCAAGCCGAATTCTCTCTGCAGTTTGAATGGCACTTTCCAAGTCAGTCTCGGGAAGCAGTATGGCGAACTCCTCTCCTCCATAGCGGGCCACCACATCCATACTCCTCAAACACCCCTTTATCAGCACGGCCATCTCCTTGAGGATCTCGTCTCCCAAAAGATGGCCATAGGAATCGTTGATGTTCTTGAAGTGGTCTATGTCTAGCATGATGAGGGAGAAGACGGTGTGATAGCGGTTGGCCCTCTTGAACTCCTTGTCGAAAAGCTCCTGAAAAAAGCGGTGATTGTATATCTTGGTGAGACCGTCGGTGATGGCCAGCTTCTTGGCCTCTTCATAGAGGCGGGCGTTGTCCAGGATCATCGACAGCTCGTGGCTTACCAGGTTGAGGATAGAAGGAGCGTCACGGCGGAAAGCGGCTGTGGGCTGGCCGATCACTGCGAGGATGCCATAGACCCTCTTCTGGGCGGTCAGGGGGAGGTGGAAGAGGACCAGTTCTCCGGAGGGCTCTTCCTCTTGAGGGCCGGGGTTGAGGAGGTGGATCCTCATGTTTCCCTCATCCCGGTCCCATGCGTAACCGGTGGCCACCTCCACCGTTCTCTCCACCGCTTCCTCCACGGTGGCCTCGCCCACCGACCAATTTCGGTACACGTACATCTCCCTCTCCTCGAGCAGCAGCAAGGTGCCCACCTGGAAGGTGAAGAGGTTGGACAATATCCTGAAAACCGAGATTGCGGTATCCTCTAAGTTCTTGAGGGATCCCGACAGGGCGGCAATGTCGTTCAAGATGGTGGTCTCAAAGAGCTTGCGGTCCAAAAGGTCGGTGATCTTGGCTATGACGTATTCCTCGGTTACCGCCCTCCTTCGTTTCCTGGAGAGCTCCTTGGCTTCCCGGTGAACCTCGCTCATGGCCAACAATTCCTCGGCTTTCTCTATCAGCTGTTTGGGCTTGAACCCCTTGGTGATGTAGGCGTCCGCTCCCGTCTTCAGGCCCCAGAACATGTCGCTTTGGTGTTCCCTTCCGGTGAGCATGATGATGGGGATCCAGAAGGTCATGGGGTCTTCCTTGAGGAGTCGGCATACTTGATACCCCTTGATCTTGGGCATCTCGATGTCCAGGATCACCAGATCTGGCAGTATGGAATAGGCTTTGGTGGCCGCCTCGATTCCGTCCCGGGCGAATTCCACCCTGTAGCCGGCTTGTTGCATTATGGCACCGGTCACTTGGGCCACCAGGCGATTGTCGTCGGCGATGAGTACTTGCCTTTCCATGGCTTATCGTTGTTCCCTTTGGAGCCTGTCAGATGTTTTTATCGGCGGAGAAAGGAACCAGGTTAAATTAAGGGCCAGCCTTCGACATGCGATACCTGAAGGGGCGCGGTCCCCTTTTAACGAAGGGTAAAGCTGGTCTTTGGATCTTCGCTTCATGGAGTACGCAGGAGCCCGGTGGCTTCGCCGAGGTTCGGACCCCACGGTCAGTTAGGGGCCACTCCAGAGATCACCGCCTCAACCTGACCCCTTCTCAGGGCCCTGGCCAGTAGGCAAGCCTCCTCATCGGTTAGCTTGAGAAAAACATGCCCCTCGTTCGCGAAGGACCCGGACTCATGCTCTCTCGAGGGGAGGGAGAGGGCGATCACCTCAACGTCCTCCAAAAGGATCGATGCTTCCGATTCTCCTACCGCTATGATGTCCAAGCGTTGGCCGGGCCTCATCTCCCGGATGGGTAGGGAGACGTATTGGGAGGAAAGCGGGAAGGCACATACGCCCCGAGGAAGGACGAGGTTGTCCATGGTTCGGACGGCAGGGTCAAAAAGGGACGTGAAAATGGGATCTCCTTCCCTCAACCCGCTGATCAGGCGCTTTCCGTGGACCTGCCCTGGGTCGGTCGCGACGCCTTTGGGGATAAGTTTTTCCGGGAGCTCGGTCCAGGTAAAGGCGGTGGCATCGAGGATCTCCCCGGGCTGCAGGTCCCGGGCGGCAACTAGTACGCGGGCCAACTTTCCCCATTTGTCTGAACCATTTACCAAATTATGGAATAATCCCATGGCGGAAAACAAGGCCAACATACCGAAGGCCACGCTCAGTAACAAGTAGGTACGAGAAGCTCGCGCCCTGAAAAAGCGCACCGTTTTTCCCTCCGGGCTCCGCATCATTCGATCAACTCAGCAAAGGTATGAATTCGAAACGTCCTTCCTCCAGGTCCAAGAAGAGAAACCCGTTCCTTATGGGGTCTCCCAGTCCGCAAAGTACCTTGACCACTTCCGCTACTTGAAGGGACGCCACAAGAGCCGGAGTGAAGGATGGATTTCCCGTTTCCTGCTCCATTCCCCTCTCCACACCTGGAGGATAGAGGGCAGCAAGCCCCAAATCGCCCGGGAACACCGTCATCACCTGACCCGTGAGTCCCGCGATGGCACCGTGCACCATGGGAATCCCCAACTCCGCGCAGTGGTCCTGTAGGGCCAATCGGGAGGGGATTTGGTCCAGGGCATCTACCACTACCTCGGCTCCCCGGAAAAAGCCCTCCTGCCCTTGGAAGAAAAAGCGATGAATCGTCACCTCCACCGCGGGATTGACCTCATTGATCCTCCTGGCCGACGCTTCGACCTTGTGAACGCCCAAGTTCTCTTGGGTGCAGAGGAGTTGGCGGTTGAGATTGTGCTCGGCGAAGACATCTCCGTCAGCCAATATGAGGTGCCCTATGCCCAGCCGGGCCAAAAGTTCCACTGCGAAACCCCCAAGGCCGCCCAAACCACATACCCCCACACAGGAGCGGAGAAGCCGCCATTGGCCCTCCATCCCCAGCACTCCCACGTTCCGGAGATAGCGAACGGGAACCACTCCCCTCTCTAAGGCTGCGATTTCAGCTTCTCGCAATGAGATCCCGTGGCGTTGGGCTATATCCCTCAAAGAAACTCCGTCGATGGAGAGAAGTCCTTCCCCCCGGTCTACGGCCCTCTTCTGTATTGCCGTGTTGAGACTTTCCATGGCTGTATTATATAAATTGTATAACTTATATACAAGTCTTACTCGTACTCTGAGCCACTCGCTTTTTCAAGAAATCCTGGATATCCTCGATACGGATTATCCCCACCCTTCCACCTCCCCTTTCCACCAGCAGAAAGCTCCTGCCCTCGCATTCCATCTTCCTGAGGGCTTGAAGCAGACTGGCGTCTCCGTCGATAGCCCCCTCCCTCTCGGACTTCGTGTTTTGAGGGGGTTCTACACGCTGGAGGTAGATCTCCACGGGATGCTCGACATCGATACCTTGATCTCCCCAAGGCCTCATTTTCTGGATAACCCGAGTCGTGGAAAGGGCGATCAGGGCGGCCGAACGCCTTCCTCCTACCCGAGCCAATTGAAACAGAAAAACCCCGATGAAGATCAGCCATAGGGCTGTGGTCACCTTGTCGTACCCGCTCTGGTAGAGGTCTAAAAAGGTCGAGCTTACCCCGGCAATTATCAGAGCCGTCGCAAACGCCTGCCCGATGCGAGAGGCTATCACCGTGCTGCGTATAGGATCACCCCACCTTTTCCAGAGCAGCGCTCGGAGAATCCTCCCCCCGTCCAAGGGGAAGGCGGGCAGGAGGTTGAAGAAGGTGAGACCGAAGTTGATCATGGCCAATAGGGTAAAGGCCAGAGAAGGGGCGTCCAAGCCCCGCCAACTACAAAGGAGCGCCAGGCCAGTGGAGACCACGAAGGCGAGAAAGCTGAAAATAGGGCCTGAAGCCGCGATGCGGATTTCGGCAGAGGGCGAATCGCTCTCTTGTCCCATCCAGGCGATGCCACCGAATATGAAGAGGGTTATCTCTTTCACCCGGACTCCCCATCTTCTAGCCACCATGCTATGGGCAAGCTCGTGCATCGTCACCGAAAGAAAGAAAAAGAAGGTGACGAGCAGGGTGCCGAAAGCCTTGACGATCAAGCTGGATTCCAGGTTGGAGTGGAAGAACTGGTAGACGGCGAAGAAAACCAGGGAAAAGGCAGCTAACCAGCTCCAGTGAACCTTGATCTCGATGTCGCTTACCCTGCCGATGCGGAGGCCTTGAGGCGGCTTTCGGAATTTGTCGGTGATGGCGATCACTCCTCGATGACAAGCGGACTAATGGTGGCCTCCTTGAGGGCATCTTCGCAAGAACAACCCCTTTTTTCCGGCAGGCGGGGGACCATCTGCAGGAGAAGGCGCATCAGCTTCTCGTTGTTCTCCCGAAACACCCGTCCCACCTCCTCGGCGGTGACCGTTTTAAATCCCACCTCGTCGGCCACCCACACGTCCCAGTCGGTCACCAGCGAGATGTTCAGGTAGCACATCCCCAACTCCCTGGCCAGTACCACCTCTGGGTATTGCGTCATGTTGATCACGTGCCAGCCCATGGCATGGTACCACCTGCTCTCTGCCCGGGTGCTGAAGCGGGGTCCTTGGATTACCACCGCCACACCTCCGTCGCGACAGGGGATCCCCAACTCTTCAGCGGTTTCGGCACACAACTTCCTCATTTCCGGGCAGTAAGGCTCGGCACAGCTGATGTGAACCGCAGCAGGGCCGTCGTAGAAGGTGGATCCCCTTCCCGAGGTGCGGTCCACGAACTGATCGCAGAGGACGAAGGTGCCGGGGGGGATGTCTTTTTGCAGTGAACCGCAGGCCCCCGGGGAGATTATGCGTTCCACCCCCAATTCTTTCATGGCCCACAGGTTTGCCCTATAGTTAATGCGGTGGGGCGGATACTGGTGATACCTGCCGTGCCTGGGCATGAATGCCACAGTGACCCCGTTCAGGTCTCCTACCGAGATACGGTCACTGGGATTGCCATAAGGGGTGTGAATGGCGTAACTCTTGGATTTCTCCAGAAGGGAATAGAAACCCGAACCGCCGAATATGCCTATTTTGACTTCAGGATAAGTCATCTTCACTCCCTCTCGCTCGCCCTGCGCCGCGAAAAAAGCGCCCCATTCCTTAACCGCTCTTAAACGACCAAGCTCACCCGGCAAATAAAACGTCCCTCGTTCAGGTCTGAGTGGTGGATGATGAGGAGGCCTTTTCCTGCTTTTCCCTTTTCTCCTTCTCCCTTTTTTCCTTAAGGTCGTCCTTCATCATATCGAAACCCTCTTCAAGTCTCCCCTGCAAGCTCTTGTCCCCCCCGTTGTCGGAGGACTTTTTGTAATCGGTGGTGTAGAACCCTGATCCTTTGAAGATCACTCCCACCGGATGGAAGAGCCTCCTCAGTCTTCCGCCACACCGGGGGCATTCTTCCCGGGTCTCACGAGCGCTGTGGAAATCTTCGAACACGTGTTCACATTCCAGGCATTTGTACTCGTACGTCGGCATGCCACTTCCCCTCTTTCGTTGGTTTTTCGCCGTAAAATATAACCGGAAGCGACTGCTACCTTCAACTGTGAAGGTCGGCTAAGCTATGACCTTTCGTAGCGTGGGCTTACAGGGTCTTGCTCTCCATGCCGAGTCATCTCGGCTATAATCGCCCATACGAGGGATCGACCTCGGTGAAAGGGGATTTCATGGGCGTGAGCGTTCCCGTTGGGATCTGCGGCTTACCCCAGAACCGCTTCTCGCCATCCCTCCTGACTTCCTTTACGGGCTTGGAGCTGGATTCCTTGATGGTGTGGCTGGATAACGGATAATCTTCTTCGTGTGCCCATGGGCGTCGTGGCTTAATTGCGAGGCCTTTCTGAGCGGATCTGAGGCTAGGGCGAGCGTTGGATGCCGCCCGCCGGTTGCGGGATGGTGGAGGTAGAGAATGCAGATTGTGGTGGTGGGTTCGGTGGCATTGGATACCATAAGGACTCCCTTTGGGCAGGCGGAGGAGGTCCTTGGGGGGTCGGCCACCTATTTCAGTTTGGCGGCCTCTTTGTTCGGCTCCGTGGGAATAGTGGCGGTGGTGGGGGATGACTTTCCCCGGAATTACATCGAGCTCCTTTCCAGTCGGGGGGTGGACCTCAAGGGTTTGCAGACGGTACCGGGAAGGACCTTCCGCTGGAAGGGGTATTACGACTATGACCTCAACACCGCCCACACCTTGGAGACACAACTCAACGTGTTCCAGGATTTCGATCCAGTCATACCGGAAGAGTACCGGGACGCGGAGTACGTGTTCTTGGCCAATATCGACCCCGTGCTTCAGAGGAAAGTTTTGGAGCAGGTTCGAGGTCCTCGGGTCGTGGTTTGCGACACCATGAATTTCTGGATCGAGAACCGTCGAGATGAACTCCTCAAGACCATTTCCCTGGTGGACATCCTGGTGCTCAACGACTCCGAGGCCCGCCAGCTGGCAGGACATCCCCACCTCATATCAGCGGGGAGAAAGCTGTTGGAAATGGGGCCTTCCAGAGTGGTCATCAAGAAGGGAGAGCATGGAGTGATCATGATCTCCGACGGCACTTTCTTCTCCCTTCCCGCCTTCCCCTGTGAGGAGGTCTTCGACCCCACCGGTGCTGGCGATTCTTTTGGTGGCGGCTTTGTGGGTTATCTGGCCAGGAGCGGTGAGCTGGGGGAGGAGACCATGCGCAGGGCGGTGGTGTACGGAAGCGTTGTGGCCTCCTACACGGTGGAGGCATTTTCCTGCGAAAGACTGCAGGATTTAACCGTAGAGGATGTGGAGAGAAGGTTCTCCCAGTTCATGGAGATGACCTGTTTCAGCCGAGAATGAGTCAATCAGCAGCTTGGAAGGGTTTTTCTCGGCTCTCACCCATAGACCCTTTGCAAGCCCATGTTTAGCACCAGGTGTTGATTCTCCTCGTCTAGCGACCCTTCCTTGGACGCATGGGGAAAGCCCGCCTTTTTGCCGTGTTTTTATCCGCGCGCCCCTGTTCATCTTTTCCGTTTATTTGCCGCGATTAGATGAAGTTGAAACAGATGCCCATCATCTTTTGGCGAGGCAGTAAAGGCAGCGCTTATAGACAGATCGCCGCTCGACTCCTTATATTTAATGTTTTTTTTGCGATTTCGCTTCGCAATGAGGGATAAAAGGTTGGGCATCTGACCCTCGCGATCCCATTGGGTCTCTCTCGCCTTCTTCCGGCTCGATCCTTCCATAGGCCCCAAAACCTTCTTTGGGTCCCGTAGAAGGGTTTCCGGAGAGACCGCCGGTGGGATATCCTCTGGTTTGCTGGACGTGGAGTCAGAGAGGAAGCCTGGAGGCCCAGTGCGGGAACCGCTGGCCCTTAGGTCAGCGCGTCAATTGAGATGCAGGGGACGGTGTCGTGAGGGGTTTGGTGGATTACCACGTGCACACCGCTTTTTGCGGTCATGCCGGCGGGATGCTGGAGGATTATGTCCGTGCTGCTCTGGAAAAGGGTTTATCGGAGATCGGGTTTTGCGACCATTTCCCCCTACTTCACATGAGAGATCCCTCTCTCACCATGGCCCCTGAGGAGTTACCCCGTTACGTGGAGGGGGTCCTGCGCCTACGGGAAGAAACCGGGGACATCAAGATATTGCTGGGGATAGAGGTGGACTTTTTCCCCAGCCAAATGGACGAGGTGGCTGGCCTATTGGAGGCTTACCCCTTCGATTACTTGACGGGAGCCGTGCATTTCCTGGATGGATGGGGATTTGACGATCCCCGATATCTGGAGGAGTACCGCTGGAAGGACATAAGCCTGGTTTGGGAGAGATATTTCCAGTTGGCAATGGAGGCGCTGAAGAGCGGATTGTTCGACGTTTTCGCCCACCCAGACCTGGTTAAGAAGTTCGGTTTTTTCCCTCCAGACCCCCCTATCGATCTCTACCGAGAGTTCTGTGAAGTCGCTCGGGATAGCGGCGTGGTGATGGAGGTGAGCACGGCGGGACTCCGGAAACCAGTGGGCGAGATCTATCCTTCGGAGGATTTTCTTGTCATGCTCAATCGTTTCCAGGTTCCTGTGACGTTGGGATCCGATGCCCACCATCCATCCGAGGTGGGCCATGCGTTCGACCAAGCCCTCGTGTTGCTGCGCCGGGCCGGCTATCGGGAAATCGTGGCCTTTGAGGGAAGGGATAGGCGATCAATCCCCATCCCCAGCTGAAGGTTATGGCGACGCCCTGGAGATATATCTCGTTTGAGAAAGCATTTATGGTATGCAGTGACATTATCTCATAGGCGCCACATCATGTCTTCAGGACGAAATCGTGCTTTATGCGAGCTCAGGGGCCGTTTAAGCTAAGCCGGAGCGCGATCTCGGCGTCGTCTTTGATTATTCCCGGAGGAGAGTCGGGGATCCCATAGCTTTATTCATTGCAAATCCTGCATGGCCATTTTGCCTCGGGGAGAGAAGCTTTTAGTGGGATAGAGGTCAGCCGCGGCTTGGGGATAAGGCGGCTGGGTAGGATTTGCCCGTGCCTACTCAGAAATTCCGGGAGAGCACCTCGAGAGCCGTCCTTTCCACCTGATCCTTGGTGAAGGGTTTTTCCAGATAATCGTCTACACCTTCCTTTTTAGCTCGGGCGATGGTCTGGGGGGAGGAGAAGGCGGTCATGAGGACAACCTTTACCGAGGGCCACCCTTGCTTTATGCGTCTGGTCAGCTCTATGCCGTCCATCTTGGGCATCCTTATGTCGGCCAGCACCACGTGGGGAACTTGATCCTTAATCCTTTCCAAGGCCTCAAAACCGTCGTTGGCTTGTTCCACCGAAAACCCCGCCCTCTCAAGCCAGCGGGACACCAGGTGGCGAACGCCCTCATTGTCGTCCACTATAAGGAGTCTGGGCTTATCCAACCTCTTTCACCCCCATCAGCGAAGAGGGTATCTTGACCGAGAAGACCGTTCCCTTGCCCCTCCAGGTGCTAACCTCCACCCTGCCTCCCATGTCCGTCACGATCTTCTGGACGATGGAAAGGCCCAGCCCCGTTCCGCCCTCCCGGGTGGTGAAGAAGGGCTCGAAGATATGGGGGAGAGCTTCTTCGTCGATTCCTTTTCCGGTATCTTCCACCCTTATCTCCAGGTGACCGTCGCCGAGCCGTCGCGCACGCACGGTTATGATCCCCCCTTCAGGCATGGCCTGCTGGGCGTTGTCCATGAGGTTGAATAGGATGTGACGAAAGCTTTCCTTGCCCGCCATCACTGACGGTAGACCGGGCTCTATGTACTCTTCTACTTCTATTCCTGTGGTCGCTAAGGAGCGCCTGAAGTCGTCCACCAGTCGGCTTATCAACTCGCTCGGATCGACGGTGACGGCCTCAGTCCCTGGGGGTGATGGGGAGCGGGAGAAGGCCAAAACCCCCGAGATCCACTGGTTACCGAGGTTTGCCTCCTCACGGATCATCCTTATCAGCCTGAGCTTTTCCGGGTCGCTTTCTTCCGCTTCCAGTTCCTCCGCCAAGCCTAGGATGGCGAAGAGCGGGTTCTTCACTTCGTGCGCGATCTTGGCCGACATCTGCCCCAGTATGGCCAGGTGGTCTTGTTGTCTCAATTTGGCTTCCAGTTCCCGAACCGCCGTTACGTCGGTGAATATCACGGCCGCCCCCATCATCTCCCCGCTTTTCCTGTGCAGCGGAAAGGCGTTGAAGTTGATTATTCTCGTCTTCCCGTTCACGTTGACGGCTATCTCGTGCCTTCTAAACACCCTATCCTCCCCCATGCAGAGCCTGAGCACGGATGGGATGAATGACAAGGCCTTGAACTTCTCCCCTTTTCTTTCCAGGTCCTCCAGCTTGAGGCCGATGACCTCGTGGGGTTGGAGCTCCAGTATCTCTGTGGCCTCGCGATTGAAGTAGATCACCTCTTCCGACTCGTTGACCACCAAAGCTCCTGCCAACATCTCCCGGATGAAGTTGTCTGTGTATTGCTGGGTGTCAGCCAACCATTCGAGGGTTTTCTGGCTTTGTTGATACAGCTCGACGTTGATCATGGCCACTGCCAACTCGTGAGCCAGGCTGGTGAGGAGCGAGATTTCCTCGGGACTATAGTCTTTGTCCTCAGAGGAGGCGGTGATAGCCACCCCTACTACCTGCCCCTTCGCTTTCAGGGGTAGGATAACCTGGCTCCTCGGGGGCTTGCCCGAAGTGTAGACCCGGTTGGCCTTGGGGTCGAGAGGGAGGTTTTTGCGCACCATTGCCTTGCCGCTTTGGAAGGCCTGCCCTACGGCGCCCTTGCTTGCGGGTATCTTAAGCCCTTTTACGGCTTTAGGATGAAAACCACGGAAGGAGATGACCTTCAAGTGCTGCCTGGTTTCGTCGGGTACGAGGACCACCCCCACTTCCGACCCAGTGAGGGTCAGCATGACCCCCAGGATGTTTTCCACCAGCTCCTCTATGTCCAAGGTGGAACTGACGGCGCTGACCGCATCGGCCAGGATCCCGAAGCGCAGGTTGAGATCGGTGATCTCGGAAATGTACCTCTTGTTTTGTTCCCGGAAAGAAGACCACTCCCAGGCAAGAAAAACGGCCAGAGCTAAGGCGCAGGTCGCCATGGTGCCCCCAAAGATGAAGGACGCGGGAGCATCGAGAAGCGCCGAGGTTACGGTAGCCCCTCCTGTCAAGAGAGCGAAAGAGGCCACTACCCCAAAAGTCAGGTAAAGCGGCCGCGTGCTTTCAACCTCGTGCCCCTTTCCCAACTCGCTCTCCTTCGAACCCAAGGCCCGAAACACCTTTTCCTCACCCTTTATCGGCAGGAGGCCGGCGGATTTGAAATCCTGCTAGTCCGGTCCTTGTTTCGGGGAAGGCGTTTTTCGAGAGCGACGCTCGTGGCGGTTATAGCTTATAGCTGGTATTTTATGGAAAGGTCAACCTGAGGAGGAATCGTTGCGAAGACACCAGAGGTTGGCGGTTACAGCTTAGAGCGGAGATTTTGTGGGAAGGTAAACCGTGGGAAGGATCCCTTGTGCAGTACCATTTGGAGACATCCGGACGAACTTGTAACGCACTTGGATGGCATGAGGCTCCAGGCGCCACCAAGGGGGTTTGAGGGGTCGGCAAACGCCCGAGGGGGGGTGAGAATGCCTCGGAACCAGGCGTTGCCTCAATAAAGCCCAAGGATGGCTCCTGCGTTGCCGGCCCGATCTTTGCTCGTGCAATCTTGGTGAATCGTTATGGATGGGTTGACTGCTGAGCTGTAAAGAAGGCTTGGAGGGAACAGGTCAATTGCTCGTGATCATAGGAATTCAGGCGGAAATAAGAGGCACCGAGAGCCTCTGCCAATTTACGGGAGGGGGACCGGAAGGACCATCCGGAGTTTATCGCCGGGATTTCCAGGGTGTCGAAGACGGCGCAACTTATCCCCTCCCTCCTTACCTCGTTGGCCAATTCCATCGTGTCCTGTTGGAGGTCATCCGAGCGCCAGGGAACGTTGCCACATCCGTCGGTGAGGATCACCAATATGGGTTTGAGTCCTGGATCGCGCCTCCTCTCACGCCTGATGACCTGACATGCCAAAGCCAGCCCATGGCAGAGAGGCGTGGAACCGCCGGTGGTGATGTCCCTCACGCAAAGCTTGGCCAGTTGTAAACTGGAGGTGGGGGCCAGAACCAGCTGGGCCTGTTTGTCGCGAAAGGTCACCAGCCCCACTCGATCCCGTTTTTTGTAGGCATCCACAAGCAAGTCCAAAACCGCCCTTTTGGCACATTCGATCCGGTCCATGGCTCGCATGGAGGCGCTGGCATCCACCAAAAAGAGGATTAGGTTCCCGGCACGGTCCTTTTTCAGGGAACGGCGGAGGTCTTGGGGTGATATCGAGTCCGATTCCCCAGCTACCCTGCGCAAGGCGGAGGCCTTCAAGGTGGCTTCCAAATGTAGGTTTGCCGCTTCTGGCCGTTCCCCCGGGAGATAAGGTCGGGAACCCACCACCCTGCCTCTGTCACCTTCCGATAGGGCTTCGCTTCTCCTTCCCCCGTCAGTCCTTGGGCAAAGAGGAGTGGAGAGGTGAGCGAGCTCGGCGTTGGCGGGGTGATGGTGGGTGGGATCCCGGGGAAAATCGGATTCGCCGTCGACTTTCTCCCTCGGGGTTGATAGGCCGCCTTGGGTCGGGGAAAGGTGCGGCGAGGACATGGGGCGGCGCTCCTTTAAGGGATCGGATCTGGCCTCCTCCTTCGCGTCCAAGGGGGTGGGCGTTCCTTCGAGATGCCGAAATCTACTCTTCGAGGTTCCCGAGGAGCCCGAGCCGGTCACCCCCTCGGCAGAACCGGCCCCCTTATTTCCGGAGCCGCCCTCGGGGAAGCATTTACCCTCCCCATCCCTTTCCTCGGGCTCCCTTGAAAAGCCCGAGGCCGAGGATGACCTTGTGAGCCGTTCCACCAGTTCGTTTAACCTCTCGATTCCCGGTCCCGAACGTTCCAACGGCGACTTTCTCAAACGGTGAAGGAACACCATCTCAGCGGTCTCGAGCACGTGTCGGGGAAGCACCTCTTCCACGCCATCCAGGGCGGCCTTTGCCCTGGCCGCGTTGAGGAGGGCGATGTCCCCTCGATGGCCGGGAATCTCGAGCTCCGCCGAGAGGGACGCCACCAGCTCGAGGACCTCATCGCCTATAGCCACGTGGGACAAAAGTCCCCTGGCCCTCTCAATGCGACGCCGAAGTTCCTCTTGAGCCGGCTGGAACTCGTCCAAGAAAAGCTGGGGATTTTCCTGGAAGCGATGCCTTCTCCGCATTATCTCCATCCGCAAGGAGGCGTCCTTTTCCCCCTT
This sequence comes from Actinomycetota bacterium, assembly GCA_015711955.1. Lineage (GTDB taxonomy): Bacteria > Actinomycetota > Geothermincolia > Geothermincolales > RBG-13-55-18 > JACVJK01. The sequence continues at coordinate 18,366 of JACVJK010000044.1, forward strand.
TACCTCCACGCACAGGCCGAAGCGGTCCTCCAGCTGGGGCCTGAGCTCCCCTTCTTCGGGATTCATGGTGCCGATCATTATGAAGCGGGAGGGATGGGAGAAGCTGATGCCCTCCCTTTCCACGTGGTTCACTCCCATTGCCGCCACGTCGAGCAGGAGGTCCACGATGTGGTCGTCTAACAGATTGACCTCGTCCACGTAGAGGATGGAGCGGTTGGCTTCTGCGAGGATTCCCGGTTCGAATTCCCTAACCCCTTCCCTGAGCGCTTTTTCGAGGACGAACGATCCCACTAGGCGGTCCACCGTCACATTCAGGGGAAGGTTTACCATGCGGACGGGACGCCAGTCAGTTGGAAGGTTCTCGCCTTCCATCCACCTGCTCCGGCAGCTCTCGCACATCCCCTCCACCGTGTGGGGATGGCATGAATAGGGGCAGTCCGCCACCACCTCGATGGGCGGAAGGAGATCAGCCAAAGCCCTGGCAGCAGTACTCTTGCCCGTTCCCCTCTCGCCCTTGATGAGCAAACCCCCAAGTCCGGGATCGACTGCGTTGAGGAGGAGGGCGAGTTTTAGCTTCTCCTGCCCCACGATGGCGGAGAAAGGATAGGTGAACACTTGCCCTTTTATGACGCCGCTTTTCATTGATATCAAAATATAGTGTTTTGATTAAGTTTTCAATCCACAATATGTAGTTTAGGATAGCCAACCAGTGGGACTTAAAGGGTTTCGGCCTGGTCAAGGGCTTAAAAGTCCAAGGCTCGTAAAAGGCGAGGTGACGCGTGCCGATAATGTCAACGTGGCATTGAGTAATGTCAACGTGGCGTTGAGCTATGACCAACTGGGCTTTCGAGGAGAGTCAGGGACTTGTCGGTGTACCTCGTCCTTTGTCGCGACGGCGGAAGGAGGAGCACTTCATGGAGGTCGTGGTCAACAAGTATGGAGATGAGGGTGTGGTGGTGATGGAGGTGAGCGGGTCAGTGGATTCCGAGACCGTGGATCGCTTTTCTCAGGCGGTCAAGGGGGTTTTAGAAGAGGGCTGTCGTTGCCTGCTCATGGACCTTAGGGGTCTCACCTACATCAATACCTCCGGCCTTAGCGTGATCGCAGACGCGTTTAGAAAGGCTCATCAATGCGGCGGCTCCCTCAAGCTGGCGGGGGCTAGACCGGAGATCAAAGAGCTTTTGGACGTGGTCAGGTTCACCCGTATAATTGACATCTTCGACGACATAAACGAGGCTTTGCGCAGCTGCGGCGCGGGGTGAGGGGTAACGGACGTTGGTCGTTGAGGTTTGGGCCTATGGAAAGGGCCTTCAGGCTTGTTCTCCGTCTGAGGAATTAGGCCTGAATTGCCGTGGTAGGCAGCGGTCTTCAAGGAAAAATGGGTCGCTTCAGAAACGGAGCACGAAACGACAATTCCCCGCTGGGCTCGAAGGGCGTGCGAAGGGGCGGCAAAAGCCCTGTAAAAAAAGATAACGCCGCCCATCAGAAGTCATGGCGAAGAGGCTGGTATTGGCCAGGAAAAGGGGTGTGACGATTGTGGGTTCCAGAGGTCGGAGGGAGCCTGGGGAGGACAAGGAATCAGGGCACTTTGTAGATAAAGGAAAGCTCCCGGGGTGGTCCTTGGAGTGGAGAGACTGGGAGGAACTAATTTCCTCTCCCCTGGACTTGGAAAGACGCCTTGACCAGCTCCTCAGTAGGGCCATGGAGTTACTGGGAGCCGAGCGGGGCAGCATCATGTTGGTGGACGAGCCCTATGGGGAACTGGAGGTCCGTGCAGCGAGGGGATGGGAAGGGGGTCCTTATAGGGTTTCCATTGGTCAGGGCATCGCGGGGTGGGTAGCGGAACACGGTGAACCCCTGACCGTGGAGGGGAAGCTCGATGATCCCCGGTTCCAGGGGACCAACCCGGATATCAGGTCCGCCCTCGCGATTCCCTTACGGGTCGGGAACCGCGTCATAGGGGTATTGAACCTAGCCACCATGAACCGGCGCCGTTTTGTTCGCGAGGACATGGAAAGGCTGGGATCCTTCGCTGAACTGGCAGCGGCCATCATCGAGAATTCCCGCCTTTATCGGTACTTGATCGACCGCCAGGAGCGCCTGGAGCGGGAGTTGGACATGGCTTCCCGGATCCAGAGATCCATTGTCAAGACCCGAGTCCCCTGCGCCTCGGTGAGGATCGCCGGGAGATTGTTCCCCGCCTCGGCAGTGGGTGGGGATTTTTTCAGCGTCATCCCCCTGGACAGGGAATCCCGTTACTGCTTCTACTGCCCTCTGGAAGTGCAGGATAGCTGCCAAAGGCTCCCCTTTTATGCCTGCCCTCGCAAATTCGGGATAATGATAGGGGACGTGGCCGACAAAGGCATGCCTGCCGCCCTTATCATGTCGGTGCTTACCGCGGTCCTCTACGAAGTGGGAAAACACCGGGTATCTCCCGCGGAGATCCTGGAGGAGGTCAACTCCATATTCCGCCGCTTCTTCTCCGACTCCCCTCACGGTTTCGCCACTCTTTTTTACGGGTTTTACGATGACACCCTCGGTACGCTCACCTATGTCAGGGCTGGCCACGAACCTCCCATCCTTCTGGAAAGGAAATCGGGAAAGGCACGTTTGTTGGAAGGAGAGGGATTTCCCGTGGGGCTCATGGAGAAAGGCGATTATCAGGAAGTAATGGTGGAGCTGAGTCCAGGGGATCGGGTTGTCCTCTACACCGATGGCCTCACGGGCGCCAGGAACAGGAAAGGCCAGGTCTGGGGCAGGGAAAGGCTCCTCGGTATGGTGGAGGGCTTTGCCCGGAAGGGAGTGGAGGAGTTTCTGGGGGCAGTGGCCGACGAGATGATGGTTTTTGTGGGCGACGCACCCCAGCCCGATGACGTTGCCATCGTGGTCATGGAGTTGGAGGACCGCTACGACCTTTCCTTGGCGGTGAGGACAGACCGAAAGGTGATAAGGGATATCGTGGGGACGGTCATGGCCGCGGTGGGGGAAGCGGGGCAGGATAGGGATTTCGCCCTTAAGCTCTGCTTGGAGGAGGTTATAAACAATGCCATGGAGCACGGCAACCTGGACGATCCCGACAAAGCCGTTTA
>JACVJK010000045.1 GCA_015711955.1 Actinomycetota bacterium
GTCAGGGTTCCCGCCCGCTCCCGACGCACCGTGTTCGTCAACGACGTGGTGGGGGCGGGGGTGGACGTGGCCCTGAGGGTGGAGTCGGACCTGCCCGTGGTGGCGGAAAGGCCCATGTACTTCCTTTACGGGAAAGGGTTATGGGGAGGTGGCAGCTGTGCGATGGGATTCGACCCCTGAACGAGCCCACGACCGACCAATAAGGTTTCGTCTCGACGCCTTGAGCCCGCTAAGGTTTCACAAGACCCGTGACAAAAAGACCTTTCCCGACGGGCCCAGAAGACCCATCTTGCCCTTATCTTTGGCTTTGACCCTCCTCGTGGCCCTCCTCACGGTCGCGTCTCCCCTCTTTACGACCCCGATGGTTCGAGCCCATTCTTCCGAGGGACCGTTCATAGTGGAGCTTTCAGGGGTCTCGCGGATCTCGGTCCATGACCCGAACAAGATCGCGGGAACCGACCATCAGACGAGGCAGGCTTACAAGTTCAGACATGAGCGGTGGGGGAAGGATTTCACCTACCTTTTGGCCGGTCTTCGGAGGAGCACCTATGACGTTGAGTTGAGCTTTCTCGAGCCGGTTTACGGCCCCGGCGAGAGGATCTTCACCGTCTTCGCCAACGGAAGTCCCCTTCCTGGCCTCGTCGACCTGGACATCGCCTCCCGAGTGGGACGCAACGCCGCCTTCCAGGTGACCGCCCGCAACGTGCGTGCCCCTGGAGGCAGGTTGGAGCTGCGCTTCCAGGCCAAAAGCCGAGAGGCCACCGTATGCCACATAAGGCTCATCACCTCGGGCACTACCGCTTTGGAGATAAACGTGAGAGAGGACCGGCATTGGCAGTCCCTCCCTCCCCGCTTCGTGAACCGCGATGGGCAAGACGTCCACGAGGTCATCTTGGGCAGGCTGGGTTCCCGCTTCATGATCAACCCACAGCCCCAGCTGCTCGCGTGGAGAAAATCCCCCCTGGGTACCTGGGCGGACGATCTGAGCGAACTGGTGCTCGCCTTCAAGGACGCCGAGGGGGACATTCGCTGCCTCCCTTTCACCCCACGCTACCCAGTCTTCTCCCGCATCTCCCAGCGAAACGGCTTGACCGGAGTGACCTATTTTTGCAGTGACCCCGACTTGCCCTTTTCGGTGGAGGTGACACTGCGAGCGCCTTTCTACCCTCGGGACACGCTCCTGTCCACCGCCCCCTTCTTTTACATGGACGTAAAAGTGGCGAACCATTCCTCGAACGCCGCCCCAGGTTCCTTTCTTCTCGTCATGCCCCACAAGGATGACCTCACCGGCGGAAACGCCCCCGAGCCCCTGGCTTCCGCTCCCGGGTACCGTTTCCGCACTCGCTACACCTTCGGGGCCGAGAGTTACGTGCAGACTGGCAACAATTCCGGTTTTGTCCTCTTCGAGGAGGCGATATCCCTTTCAGATGAATTCGACGTGAGCTGGTACTACCAAAACCCGCAAGACGGGGGATGGATATGGCCCAGCCCAGCCGGCTATCCCCTCCCCTACCCCCATGGGGTTTACACCTTCCTTCCCAGAAGCCACACCGGATTCGAATGGTCATTCCAGCTTTCACCCGGCGAAAGCCAGAGCAAGGAAGCGATACTCGCCGCCCATACCTCATCCCCCGTCCTCAACGTCAGGGGAGACCGCAGCTTTCGCTTCCTTTACAACTCCCAGGAAGGTCCCAGCCTGACCTCGGTGGAGAAGGTGGTGGCCTATGCCCACTCGGAAAGGGGTACGATCCTGGAAAAGGCGGATTTCTTCGAGAGCCTCTTCTCTCCCGCCCACCTGTCACCTATCTCCGATGCGGGCAAGAACCTGCTGGCTTTGGCCTTCCAGAACTTCCTCGTTAACACCTGGTGGTGCTACGGCGCTCAGAACCAGGAATGGTTCAGCGTATGGGAGGGCATCCCCTGCATGTTCCATTCCACCATCGACGTGGAATACAACAACGCCTGGTTCTACCTCCTCCTCTGGCCCGAACTCCTGGGCAAGCTGCTCAGGCAGTGGACCCTTTTCGAGAAAACCAGTCCCCAAGGGAGATATCTGTCCCACGACATGGGGGTGGTGAATCAGGTCACCGGAATGGCCTATCCTCACGACATGCCCGTGGAGGAAAACGCCAACTTTTTGCTCCTGCTTTACGCTTACTGGAGGCACACCGGGGATAGGACTGCTCTCGAAGAACTCTATCCCAAGGCAGTTGAATACCTACGATTCCTACTGAACTGCGACACCGACGGGAACGGGCTTCCCGACCTGCACACCTCCAACACCATAGACCAGGGATCCGACGCGATACAACATGCCCGCAACCAAACCTACCTGGGGGTAAAGGTGCTGGCCTCGTGCAGGGCATACCATGACATGGCAGGGGCGCTCCTGAAAACCGACGGGCTAGTCAACTCGGCCAGGGAGGCCATCGTTCGTATAAACCTGACCCTGGACAAGATGTGGTTGGGGGACCATTTCGCCGTCTGCGATGACCCCTCCATTCCCAGGGAGGAGGCTGAGGCATACTCCCTTTACGCGTCCAACGGCCTTCTCTACCTTCTCACTTCGGGACTGGACACGGGGCTCACTGCCGAGAACTTGGAGAGGATGGGAAAGGACATCCTCTCCAGTGCCTCCAGGCTCACCCGACGCTACGGCGACGTCCACACCAGCGTCAACAACGAGAACCAGTGGGTTTCGCAGAACCTATGGAGAGACGCTTTGGGATATTATCTGGGGATACCTGGATGGCCTGAGGGCCAGGATACGAGGGTCTCGAGGTACTGGAACCTCCAGCTCCTATATGCCACTCGACAGAGGGGGGGGTTCTGGGACGTGTGCGACTATAGGGACCACTACTTCATGGGGGCGAGCGAGGCGCGCGCCCGGGGGTTCGCATCAGCAGAGCAAGCCAATGACTACATGAAACTCGCGAAAGTGAGTGGAGAAGGGTTCGGCGGGGCGTTCAGGCTCATGGAGCCCTATCAGCAATCCCTGGGCTATTATCCGAGGGGGGCCACCGCTTTCGTGCTCATCCCCGCATTGGCCCGCTTGCGCCTCGACAGGCCTGGAGACCTTCTCCTCTACCAGCCTGCCCACTTCCCCGCCAGGGTCCCTGTGCTTCAATGCGCCGACTGGGAGGCCCCGGATCCCGCCGCCCGGGTGCCCCTCCTGGAGTTCGACTCATCTGGCAAACTGGCGCGGGTGTTGAACCGAAGCCTGCTTCCCTCTGAGCTGAGGATGCCCGAGCACCAACCCATTCGAGACCTGAAGGCAACGCCCCACTCATGCCGGCCGGGGGAGGAACCTCGGATCAAGGTCAGTTACAAGGCGCCACCCATGGCGGTGAAAAGAGCTTGCGTGGTGGGAGAGGGCGGCATAATGAGGTGGATTGAACCCGCCCCAGACGTCTTTTATTGGGACGGGAAAGACGAAGCGGGCAAGCCGGTCACCGACGGGACCAATTACATCTTCATCGAGGCGGGCCCGGCAGAAAGGTGGAAATCTACTCCCTCTGCCCTCCTTAAGGTAGGGGTTAACACCAACCTCCCCGTCCCCTCCACCACCTGGTATCTGGCGGAGGGTTACACGGGATCCAATCCCACCGGGGGCGACTTCGAGACTTGGCTCTTATTGCAAAACCCCTCCAGCTCCACCGCTCAAGTGAGGATCACTTTCATGCTGCCCGGGGGCTCCAACGTAGTGCGAGACCACACGGTTCCCCCTCACAGCCGCTTCACCGTCTCAGTGGATCAAATATTGCCTGCATCCGAGGTGTCCATGTTGGTGGAGTCCAGCGTGCCACTGGTGGCGGAGAGGGCCATGTACTGGAACGGAAGAAAGGCTGGTCACGCCACCATAGGGGTAGACTCTCCCTCCACCACCTGGTACCTGGCAGAAGGGTACACCGGGGGCGATTTCGACGAGTGGATACTGATCCAGAACCCCGGAGATCTTCCCGCCAATGTGCAGGTCCAATTCCAGACCAGCGGTCGAGGAACGCACGAAAGGAGATTCCTGGTAGGTCCCAGATCCCGGTTCACCTTACACGTGGACGATCTATTGCCCGACGCCGAGGTGAGCGCCATGATCGCCAGCGACCGTCTGGTGGTGGTGGAGAGGGCCCAATACCTCAACCACATGCGCAGCGGCACCTGTTCCCTGGGGGCTCGCTCCCCCTCCACCTCTTGGTATTTCGCGGAAGGATACACCGATCAAGGGTTCGAGGAATGGATACTAGTCCAGAACCCCAACCCGAAAGAGGCGCGGGTGAGGGTGTCCTTCATGAAGCGGGACGGCACCGTGACCAGCACAACTTACCAGGTGGCGGGTCGGACCCGTTTCACCATTCCCGTGCACCGGATTCTCCCAGGCCAGGAGCTTTCCGCCCAGGTGCAATCCGACCTGCCAGTGGTGGCAGAAAGGGCCATGTATTGGGGCGGCAGAAGCGACGGACATGCCTCCTTGGGCGCACCCTCTCCCGAATACAAATGGTGCCTGGCGGAGGGATATACGGACCAAGGATTCGAGACCTGGATATTGCTCTCAAATCCCAATTCGGCACCGGCACGGGTTAGGTTCACTTTCATGCTCCCGGGAGGTAACACGGTGGAACGGGAATACACGTTAAGGCCCAATTCCCGCTTCACCCTGAACGCCCACGAAGTCCTGGGAAAGACCGAGTTCAGCACCCACATTGCGTCCAGCCTCCCCTTGGTGGCGGAGAGGGCCATGTACTGGAGCGGGAGGTCGGGGGGGCATTGCTCCATCGGGGTCATAGAGCGATGAGGGCTCGCTCCCGCGAGGTTTTTGCCCACCGGTTTGCCGGTCGCCGACTGACCTGACCAAGGACTGCCGCGCAGTGGTGGGCTCTTGGTCTTCGTCGACAAGGAGGTGGGCAGGGATTCAGGATGGTGTCCCCTCAAACCTTTATGTCGCACAGGACGATGGTGAAATCGTCCCCGATCATGCCTCCGCAGTAGTCGTTGAGAGTCCTCACCAAACTCCTCACCAAGGCCTCTGCATTCCGGGAGCCGTTCTGCAACAGGAATCGTCGAAGCCTTCTCTCGCCGAAGGGCCTCTTCCGGTAGTCCCGGCAGTCCACCACCCCATCGGTGTAAAGGAATAGGCGGTCACCTCTCTCCAGAGGTCTTTCCACCGTTTCCAACTCCGGACTCTCGAAGGCGCCCAAGACAGCCCTGTGAGAGCTCTCCAGCGGAATCACCTCGGTACCGCCTCGGATGAGGAAGGGATCGTTGTGGCCGGCGTTTATGTAACGGAGGACGAGGGCGTCCAAGTCCAATTCCGCTAGGAAGACGGTAACGAACCTGTCCTCCAGCCGATGAGGGACAATGGCCCGGTTGGCTTTACGCAATATCTCCAGCAAGTCGGACCCAGATTCCGCCTCCGCCCTGATGGCGCTCATGGCCAGGGTGGAGAGGAGGGCAGCCGGAATCCCTGACCCGGCCGCGTCGCCGATGACCATGTAAAGCTTCCCTCGGTATATCCAGTAATCGTACCAATCTCCCCCCACGATGCGCGCTTGCTCTTGGTGGGCGATGACCTTGACCCGATCCGTCTCCAAAGGCCCCTCGGGCAAAAGGGCCCCCTGTATGTGGGAGGCGATGTCCAGCTCCTTGTCCACCAAGGCCAGGTGTTGCAGTCTCTTCTCCTCGGTTATGTCCCGGAAGACGCATACCACGCTCTCTATCTGCCGGCGGCGGTTGCGTATGACGGAGAAGGTCCCGCTTATCCAGACTCGCGTACCGTCGGGCCTCGTATATTCCATCTCCCGCAGCTCTGCCCTCTCCCCCCGGAAGGCGAGATCCACCGGGCACCCCTCCCGCTTGCAAGTGCCCTGCTCCGGGTTTTCCTCCCCATAGAGCAGCTCATGCACGTGCCTGCCCACCGCCTCCTCCTTCCTCCACCCGAACAGCGCGCTGGCTGCCGGGTTGAAGACTGTGATCAGTCGATCCCTGTCCACCACTAGTATGGCCTGAGGGTTGGCGTCGATGATGGCCTCGCTGCGCTCCCTCTCCTTGAAGACCCTCTCCGCCGCCTCCAACTCCTGGAGCCGCTTTTCCCTCTCCGCCACCCTCTTCCGCAACCTCGCCTGTTCCACCGACACTGCCGCTTGAGAGGCCACGGCGCCGATCATCTCCAGTTCCTCCTCTTGAAAGGGGGGCCTTTTGGAGGAACTTCCCAGGATGAGGAAGCCGGTGACCTTCCCCTTGTAAAACAGTGGGACGTAAAGGCATGACCTGATCTTGAATAACCTCATGTGCTCTGAATTCACCCGGGGATCCGTAAAGGTGTCCTCCACGAAGACTGAACTACCCTCCCTGAGCGCGAGCCTGGAAAGTTGGTCCATCTCATCTGGTCTCCAGCGGATCCCCCTCATCCTCTCGCTGGCCGCCGCCGATACACCGTGGCCCCAAACGTACTCCACCTGGTCCGCCTCGGAATCGTAGAGGAAAAGGAGGCAGCGGTTCACCCCCGCCAATTCCGCCATCTTCCTGGTAACGATGCCCACTGCGTGGTTGAAGCGCACCGCCGATGCCGATTCTTCGGCCATCTCCTTCATCACCGAGAGCTGGTACCGCCTCCTCCTCTCCATGTGGAAAAGGCGGGCGTTCTCGATGGCCACGCCGGCTTGGGGAGCGAAAGCGGCCAGGAGGGCCATGTCGACCCTCTCGTAGGTCCGGGGCTCCAGGTCGTAGAGCTCCAAGCCGCCGATGGGAATCCGGTCCTTGAGGATGGGGCAGGAAAGCACCGACCTCACCGTCCCCCCGGTGGCAGGAAGGGGGAGGGAAAGGCCGGACAGCCTCTCGTCAGCCGCGCTCACCGGAGCCCCTTCTTTGATGGCCTCGTGGAGCAAGGACCTTTCCAGGGCCACTTTCCTTCCCACCTCCCAGAGGGGATGAAGTCCCACTTGTGACACCAGCCGGAGTTCCTCTCCTCCCTTCTCGAGGAGATAAACCGCCCCCATGGGGGTGCGCATGAGCTCCATGGCTACCTCCAGGATCTGGAGAAAGACTTTCTCCAAATCCACGGTGGACATGATGGTCCTGCCCACCTCCATGAGGCCGTGCAGTTCCCTAAGCTGGCGGGATATGATCTCGTCCTTGGCCTCCAGGTAGGAGGCGCTGAGTGCCGCTATCACGTGGGAATTGAGCTCGCTCTGAACTTCCAAGACCCGGAGCCAATCCTCCGGGGTCAGGTTCATCTCCACCGCATCGGGGGCGATGTGTCTCCAGACCACTTTTTCGATGATGAAAATGGCCCTGACCAGGTCGGCAAAAGGTATGCTCTGGATGACCTTCCTGCGTCCTAATGCCCGGGCAAAAGCATAAAGCTCCTCCCGGTCAAGTCCTTCCTGGATCATGAATTCCAGGGCCTGACGCAGCACTTCGACCAGCACTCGACGGAGGTCCTGTTTTGCCTCGTGAGAAAGGCCAGCGAAGGTGGGAAGGGAAGTTTCCAATTCCCTTTGAGCCTCCTCGGCCAGGATCTCCTCCCGATCCACGATGCGCAAAGAAAGCTCCTTCAGCAAGGAAACCTCCTCTCCCCCAAACAGCCCCAAGCTTTCATCGATGAAGGCTTCACCTTGCAGCCCTCGAGGGTCAGTGGGTCTGGGACCGGTACGACCGGCTCCCCCACTGCGCAGATCCTCGCCTACGTCGAGTATAGGGATCGGGCAACCGCGTTGTCAAAGCGAAGCAAGCAAATGCGACCAGGGGAAAGACGCCAACCTGACGGTCCGGACAAGTAACGAGTTTTCCCCGCGGAAAGCTACCCGGGCAGGGGGAGAAAGATAGACGTCGAACATCTAAAAGTCGTTGGCCTAAGGACATCCTCGGCCTCGATAGACCCTGGGCGGTAAAGAAAGCCCCTTGAAAGGTCAACCAAATGTGCTGGAACCCTTCAAGGAAGGCCCAGGACGCTTGAAAACCACCTTCTGCGACCTAGTGGAATGTGAGAGTAGGCGGGAGGGACGGCCTTTAACCCCTCGCCTCCTCCTCTTGGAGGCTTTTGATCTTCATGAGCTGAGTCCGGTAGGACCTCTCCATCTCGTCCAGCTTCATGGTTATGTAGGATATGGTCTCTTTGAGGGACGGTATGAGCACGTGCTCCAAGGCGTTCACCCTACGCCGGGTCTTCTCGATCTCCTGGGCCAGCAAGCTCATGTTGTTCTCCAATTCCGCCAGCCTCACCAGGTCCGGCATCAGTTCCCGATAGTTAATGACGGCCGCGTCCAGGGAGAAGGGAGTGGATATAAGACTGTAGCAGTTCACGTCTCCCTCCATGCGCACCTCGAAATGGGGAACCTTCACCCCCATGATGTTGGCCTGTTCCACCGAGACCGCGAGCTCCATGGTACCGACGGACAGGGCCTCCTCCACTTCCTCCGTGATCACCTCCGAACGGGCGATGGCGAAGACCAAATAGGCATCGGCCAGCCTGTCCTCCACGTCCTTCCTGAGCCTCCTCCCCTCGTCCACCAGGCCGAGGAACTGCTTCATGAGCTCGTCCAGCTTGTCCTTGAGCAGCTTGTGCCCGCGCTGGGCCACAGCCAGCCTCTTGCGGAGCTTGAGCAGCTGCATGCGGTTGGGATTTACGTTGAGCCTGGCCAAATCGCCCTCCTCAAACCGCCTCTCCGTCCATGTACTTCCTGATGTGTTCCTCCCTCACCCTCTTGAGCTCCGAACGGGGAAGGATCTTGAGAAGCTCCCACCCTATGCTAAGGGTGTCCTCGATGGTTCGGTTCTCGTACTCTCCCTGGGTGATGAAGCGTTCCTCGAAGGCGTCGCTGAACTGCACGAAGAGCTTGTCCTCCTCGGAGAGGGCCGCCTCCCCCAAGATGACCGCCAGCTCCTTGGCCTCCTTGCCCCTGGCATAGGCGGAGAAGAGCTGGTTCGAGAGGGGGGAGTGGTCTTCCCGCGTCTTTCCGGGCCCGATACCCTTTTCCTTCAACCGAGAGAGGGAGGGCAGCACGTCTATGGGTGGGTATACTCCCCTGCGGTGCAGGTCGCGGGAGAGTATTATCTGGCCCTCGGTGATGTACCCGGTGAGGTCGGGTATGGGATGGGTCTTGTCGTCGTCGGGCATGGAAAGGACCGGAATCTGGGTGATGGAGCCCTTGGCCCCCTTGATCCTTCCCGCCCTCTCGTAGATGGTGGCCAGGTCGGTGTACATGTATCCGGGATAGCCCCTCCTGCCGGGCACCTCCTTGCGGGCGGCGGAGATCTCCCGCAGGGCCTCGCAATAGTAAGTCATGTCGGTGAGGATCACCAGAACGTGCATGTCCAGCTCGAAGGCCAGGTACTCGGCGGCGGTCAAAGCCATGCGGGGGGTGGCGATGCGCTCGATGGCGGGGTCATCCGCCAGGTTGATGAAGAGCACCGCCCTCTCCATGGCCGCGGTGTTGCGGAACTCTTGGATGAAGAAGTCCGCTTCCTCGAAGGTGATGCCCATGGCAGCGAAGACCACTGCGAACTCCTCCTCGCGGCCCAGAACCCCCGCCTGGCGGGCTATCTGGGCGGCCAGCCGGTTATGGGGCAGGCCGGCACCGGAGAATATGGGCAGCTTCTGGCCTCTTACCAGGGGGTTTAAACCGTCGATGGCGGAGATGCCCGTCTGGATGAAGTCGGTGGGGTAGTCCCGGGCGTAGGGGTTGATGGGGTTCCCGTTGATGTCCAGCTTCATGTCGGGTATGATCCGCGGTCCGTCGTCGATGGGCCGGCCCAAGCCGTCGAACACCCGGCCCAGGATGTCCCGGGAGACCGGGAGCTCCAAACCTCGGCCGGTGAACCGGACCTTGGTGCCCGCCACGTTGAGTCCGCTGGTGGCCTCGAAGGATTGGATGAGGACCAGCTCCTCCTCCACCTCCAGCACGTTGCCCAGCCCCACCCTTCCGTCGGGGAACTCCACCTCCACCAACTCGTTGTACTTGGCGCCCTCCACGCCCTCCACCAGGATGAGAGGGCCCGCAATCTCCCGAACGGTCATGTACTCCTTGAGCATCTCAGCGACTCCTTCCCGTGCCTTGCTCCACAGCTAGGCCAGAGGTTCAGGCGAGGAATTAGGCCAAGACGTCCGTTCCCCGCCTGGACATCTGCTCCACGATCCTCTTCTCCAGCTCGTCGAAGCGCTCCAGCTCCTCCTCGGGTATGAACTTGGCCCTGGCTATCTCCTCCTGCACTGGCAGGTCGATGAGCTCCTCCACCGGCCTTCCCGCCTCCAGCTCTTTCATGGCCTGCCGGTGATAGGTGAGTATCAAGCGCAGGAGGCGGTACTGTTTCCGCAGGGAGGTAAAGGCGTCGGCATCATCGAAGGCGTTCTGTTGCAAGAAGTCTTCCCTCAAGGACTTGGCGGTCTCCATGATCATCCTCTCCTGATCGGAGAGGGCCTCGATCCCGATGAGCCTCACCACCTCCTGCAGCTCCGCCTCCCGCTGCAAGATGGCCATGGCCTCTTCCCGCAGTTCGGGATAATCCATTTCCACCTCGGCACTCCAGTACTCCTCCACCTTGTCAAGGTAGAGGCTATAGCTGTTGAGCCAGTTGATGGCGGGGAAATGGCGGGCGAAGGCCAGCCGGTCCTCCAAGCCCCAGAAGACCTTCACCACCCGAAGGGTAGCTTGAGTGACCGGTTCGGAGAGGTCCCCACCAGGAGGCGAGACGGAGCCTATGGCGGTCACGGAGCCCTCCCTCATGTCGCTGCCCAGACAGACCACCCTCCCCGCCCTCTCGTAGAAGGAGGCCAGCCTGGTTCCCAGGTAGGCAGGGTAACCCTCCTCCCCTGGCATCTCCTCCAGGCGCCCGGAGATCTCCCGCAATGCCTCCGCCCAGCGGGAGGTGGAATCGGCCTGCAAGGCCACGTGATAACCCATGTCCCGGTAGTACTCCGCTATGGTGATCCCAGTGTAGACCGAGGCCTCCCGGGCGGCCACCGGCATGTTGGAGGTGTTGGCGATGAGAACCGTGCGCAGCATCAGGGGCTTGCCACTGTAAGGGTCGGTGAGCTCCGGGAACTCCAGGAGAACGTCGGTCATCTCGTTGCCCCTCTCGCCGCAGCCCACGAAGACCACTATCTGGGCGTTGGCCCACTTGGCGATGGCGTGCTGCAGGACCGTCTTGCCCGAGCCGAAGGGTCCGGGCACGCATGCGGTTCCCCCCTTGGTGATGGGGAAGAAGGTATCCACAACCCTCTGCCCCGTGACCAGGGGTTCATAAGGGCTGACCTTGCGCTGATAGGGGCGGGGGCGGCGCACCGGCCAACGCTGAACCATGGTGAGGGGGACCTCACCCTGGGGGGTCTCCACCACCGCGATAACCTCGTCCACGGTGAACTCCCCCTCTCTTATCTCGGATATCCTGCCCTGGACCCCAGGAGGGACCATGATCTTATGGGTTATCACCTCTGTCTCGGGCACCGTTCCCAGCACGTCGCCGGGCCCTACCTCGTCACCCCGCTTGGCCACCGGGGCGAACGGCCAGCGACGTTCCCGGGAAAGCCCGGGAACTTCCACGCCCCGGGCGATATAGTTGCCGAACCTGGCCTGAATCACGTCCAGCGGCCTCTGCACGCCGTCGTAAATGGAGGTCAAAAGCCCTGGGCCCAGCTCCACGCTGAGAGGCTCTCCCGTGCTTATCACCTCGTCTCCCGGCCCCAGGCCCGCCGTCTCCTCGTAGACCTGTATGGAGGCCAGGTTTCCCCTGAGCTCGATGATCTCGCCCATGAGCCGGTCCTTGCCGACCTTGACGAGATCGTACATCTTGGGATCGGGAAGGTCCCTGGCCACCACCAGCGGACCCGCGACCTTCACCACCACTCCCTTTCCTTCCATCGAACTCTCCTTCTCCTTTTAGGGACCTCTTCTTGGCTATCTTTTCCGAAAAGGCGGGCTGGCCCCGCCCTACATCAGCGTTCCAGATCCGCCCCCATGGCGCGGCGGACCTTCTCCCTAAGGGCCGAAGATGCTATCTCCCGGGAACCGGTCACCGCCGGGATTACCAAAACCACCGGGAGTCCCTCATGGGGTGGAAATTGAGGGAACTCTCGGAGGAGCTCCTCGTATACCGGCTCGGTGATCATCACCACCGCATAACGGGAAAGGTCCAACTCCTTCCATATCCTGGGGCCATCTTCGGGCAGGGGAGCGATATAGGTATCCACTCCCACCGCCTTGAAGCCCAGGGTGGAAGTCCTTCCCCCTATCATCGCCACCTTGAGTTCTTTCACGTCCCCACACCTCGCTCATCAACGGTCTGCGGGCTCACAGGCAAAACGCCGCAGAACCGAACGCTCGCATCAGAGGCCGTCCCCGTCAGTCAAGATAGAGTTTCCTGAGCATCTTCTCTATGGCCTCAGGGGCGAGGTTGTGCAGCTTTCCCATGAGGATGATCCTCACCTGGGTGACCTCGTTTTCCCGAGCCCGCACGAAGGAGAACACCGGCTCCACCCCCAGGGAGATCCTCCTCGTAGCCCTGAGCATATCCATGATGTAATCGTCGCTCCGACGGTCGAACTCGTTGAGTCCCGGCTTTTCGTCTTCCTCCAAGATATGGAGGAGCCGGGTAGAATAACGGGTGCGTTCCAGTTTCGCCAGCATCACCTCATCGGGGTCTCCGTAAGCCTCGAGGAGCAACCCCACGGGTATGTAACCGCCCTCCACCAAGAATGGCTTCAGGTACTCCTTGGTCTTGCCCATCTTCCTGGAGCGGAGCAAGAGCTTCAAATTGGAGAAGTCAATGGAGGTGCGGGCGAACTCCACCATGAATTCGCTCCCCTCTCTCTCCGCCAAACGGAGGCGATAGGTGAGGTAATGCCTGTCCAGTATGGAATCGACCTCGTTGGGAGGCCTCTTGCCCTCCCCCAATTCCATCAAGGCCTCTCGGTAAGGCGATGGTAAATCCAATGGGTTTTCCAGGCCCCTCCTGAAGGTGTCGGGATCCCATTTTCCCAACCCCGGCAAAAGGGCATCTTCCGAAGCATCGCCCATACGGGCCTTGACGAGCACTTTCAGGTTGTGGAAATCGTAACGGCAACGGAAGAAATCAAGCAAAACGGAGTCCGCCGGCAGGGCCCCTTCCAGGAAGCTATAGACGTCTTTGAGGTAGGCGATCAACCCGTCGTCCACCTCGCGGGCGGTGCTGGCCCCTGCCAGGTAATCGCCCAGCTCCACCTCGTCCAGTATGTGGAGGGCCTCCTCGTAATCCGCCTCCAGCATACGGCGGATGTGGTGGGAGCGAAGCAGCTTGAGCTCGTTGGCCCGGATCCTGCCCACCGCGTAACCGTATCGCAGTCCCTCCCGGAAGGGCAGGATGCGACGCAGCCTTATCCTGAGGTAATCGGGTACCTGCTTTAAGCCTCCTTCAGCTGGGGAGGCGTTGGCTCCCTTCAGGGGATGAGCCTGAATCCTTTCCCGACGGTACATCTCAGCTTTCCTTATCGACGTCACCGCCGAAGAGGACGCGGGATATCTCCTCCTCGGTCTCCAGCCTTATCCTTTCCAGCAGGGTGTCCAACGAGAGGTTGGTCTCCATTTTCTCGCCCCTAAGGATGGTGCCCCTTTTGACGGGCGCGGTGGTGGGGGCCAATCTCAGTTCCCCCCTCTTACCTTCCTCGGAAAGCTCGCGGTTTATCTCTTCCAACAAAGAGCCTTCCAGGATATCTCGGTCGTAGGGCGCGGCCACCACCTCTTCGTTGCCACTCATGGCATGCGCTTTGATAATGTTCTTAAGCCAGTCCCTGTACCTCTCCTCTGGGAGCTCCATGAAACTGGAGACCGCTTCCCGAAACACCTCCTCCACCAATTCCTCTTTGGCGGAAAGCACCCTGATTCGGCTCTCCAGCCTGGTCTGGCTAATGACCCGCAGGCGCTCAGCCTCGGCTTGTTCCCGGTATCTCCTGGCGATGGACTCGGCCTCCCGTCGGGCTTCTTCCTCGGCCTTTTTTCGGACGGCTTCCGCCTGCTCCTGGGCTTCGAGAAGGATTCTTTCTTCCTCCCGGCGGGCGTCTCGCTCTATCTTCTCCAGCAATTTGTCCAAAGCCATATTACCTCCCCGGCCAGATCAGATACCCAAGCTGGTGTAGAAAGGCCTGATGATCACGAAGAAACTGAGGATGGTTATGATGAGCGAGAGCACCGCGTAGGTCTCCACCAAGGCGGGAAGCACCAAGGCCCTTCCCATCTCCTCCCGGCGCTTGGCCACCATGCCCGCAGCCCCGGCCGCCGTCAAGCCCTGAAACATACCGGAGACAAAACCCACGAAGCACACTGGAAGGCAGGCCAAGAAGATCAGGAACCCTAGCCATCCCGGAAGGGCCTCCCACCCGCTGCTTGGCTTCATGACGAAGGCCACCAGCACCGCGGTGATGAATCCGTAAATTCCCTGGGTACCGGGGATGACCACCAAGGGAAGCATCGGGCCGAACCTTTCAGGCATATCGGTCAGGACGCCGCCCGCCACGTTCGCCACGTAAGTGATGCCCATGGACGAGCCAGCCCCTCCTCCGATCATGGCCACCACTGCACCCAAAAGTGCCCAGTGCATACCCGAAAGTCCTCCGAAGGTAGCTTCCATGACCGACCTCCTTTAGCGATCGTCTATGACCACTTTACTCGTCTCCAGTCCCAGCGGACGGAACGGAACCCCGCCGTCCTCGTAAAACTTGCTGAAGAATTCCACGTATTGGAGCCTCAACGGATGAACGAAAGCGCTGAGCAGGTTGATAAGGAGGTTGAAGAGATGCCCTCCTGCCAGGATCACCACCATAAGGATTATTCCCAGGACCGGGATCCCCTTTATCATCAAGGCCATGCGATTCACCACGCTCCCTATGGCCACCGTGGCCATGCCCAGAGCGTATAGCCTGAGATAAGAGGCAACGTCGCCGATGGTGCCTCCGAACAGACCGTACAGGTTGTACAGACCCCCGAAAAACTTCCCCAATAGGCTTTTGCTCTTGTAGTTGGAAAGCAATACCACTCCCGCCGCCCCTCCCGCCAGGGCGTAGATCCCCACCTTCCTCAACGGGTCGACCTTGGCTCCCGCCCCCAACGCGAGGAGGGCCAAACCCGCCCACATGAGTAGCGTGGTACCCTGCTCGAAAAGGCCAGCCCAGATGGAGTTGTTTCTTATGTTGTCGTACATCTCGATGGCCACCCCTATGGAGATGTGGAGTAGTCCGAGGGCTGCGCATACGAGCATGATGGGCACCGGATTGTTGAGGACATCCTGAGAACCGGGGAACTTCAGGAAACCCGGAAGCATCTCGCCCTCTATTCCGAAATAGCCCCGGGTAAAGACCCCCACCGCCATGGCCGACAGGCCGCAATACAGTATAAGGCGCACGAAGTTACGGGCCGCCGCCGAGAGGTCCAGTTTTCTCAAGGCCCACCACGCCGCCAAAGCCAAGAGCAAGCCATATCCCACGTCCGATATGCACATCCCGAAGAAGAGCACAAAAAAGGGGGCCACGAAGGGAGTGGGGTCGGTCTCGGCGGGATGGGGCAAGCCGAACAGGTTAATGATCGTCTCGGCGGGGACCGTTCTCTTCCTGTTCACCAGCTTGGTGGGGGGTATCTCCTGCTCCGAAGGAGAGCTGAAACTCACGTCCAGGTCCTCACCCAGGCTCCTTAGGGCCTTTTCCAGCTCCTCTTTTCTGGTTTCCTCCACCCATCCCCCCACCAACACCGTTCTCTCAGTGCGGAGCATTTGATTCTTGGCCTCTTCTTTCTTGAGAAGGTTGGAATAGTAATCGTATAAGGCTAAAAGTTTTGGTTTTAAGGGCATCTTCTCCGAGATCCTCTCCACCAGGGTGGCCTTTTCCGTCTCCAGCTCCTCCAGGCGCTTCTTAACCCTCATCATCTCGCCTTGAGGCGTGTCCTCCAAGCCAGGAAAAGACACCTCCTCCAACCCATGTTTGCTCGACAATTCCTCAAAGGAGGCCAGTTGTTCCTGGTGAACCAGAACCGCCAGGTATCGGGAGTCCGTCGTTCGGCGTACCTCCTCCCAGGCAGATAAGGGGCAGACCTGCTCCATTTCCTCTGCCCACGAGGCAAAGGAGGCTTCTGGGACGATAACTAAAAAGAGGGAACACCTTTCGAACTCGCTGGCTTCGGAAAGTCGAAGGTCAAACTCAACCCAGTTTCTCAAAGCCTCAACCGTCCTGCGGCTCTCGTTGATCGAGCTCTCCACATGCCGCAGCCTCACCTCTATCTGTTCCAGTTCGCGGTAAAGGCCTTCCAGGTCCACCTCCCTCTCCACCGCTAAGAACTCCTCGTAAGTGAGATGTACCCTCCCGGAGAGGAAAGCAGAGAAAAACCCGCCCTTTCCCTCTTCGAAGCGTTCCAGCAACTCGAGGAGAAACTCGGTCTTGGACAGGGCGAGCTTGGTCTCCCGGGCGTCCATCAGACAAGGATCTACCAGTTCCTGCAAGGCCTCCTGGGATTCGAGGTGGGCGGGAAGGTCCTCCACGTGAACGGCTCCCAAGTGGTAGAGAAGCTCCACCAGCTCATCCCTCTTGTCCAGGGGGGTGAGCACTTCCAGTTTCAGCATCTTTGCTACGGGCACTTGAACGCACCCCCGGCGATCCCCTATTGAGGTTTCCCGAGATCGAGGAGCTTTTCCAGAAGGATCTCCTTCGCCTTGCCCTTCTTTGTGAGAGCCCTCTCGATCATGGCCTCCCTTTCCCGGTCCAAGCGGGAGGAAAGTTCCTGGGCCTCCCTCTTGGATTCCTCGATTCTCTCTCTGTACGATTCCTTTGCCTTCTCCTCAGCCTCCTTGAGGATTCGAGCCCTTATCTCCTCCGCTTCCCTCTTGGCTTGACGGAGCAAATCGCCCGCCCTCTCCTCCGCCGCGGCGACGATATCCCGGGCCCTCCTCTCCGCCTCCTTAACTTTTCGGATCTTCTGTGTGGCCGATTCGGTGATCATCCTCTCTCCTCAAAAAGGACATCCGACGACAGACAACCCACAGGAAACGGGACCGACCCCAACAACGTGCTGAGTAACAGTCTCTTGAATATCACCGGTGACCGTTGCGCCCACCCCTCTCAGGGCAACCATAACCAATAGTATATTAGTGACCGACCAAGGGCTTGACAACAAGATTTTCGGCCTGCGCAGAATCGCGATTTTTCGACGAAAGGGCAGGACCTCTTGGGCGAGGGCAATCCCCTTGAGGTTTCTCTCGAAAGGATTTCTCCCCACTTGGTCATACGTGAAGGCCTCATGCCCTTCTGCGTCCGAGGATCAACCGCTGAAAAACAGCCTTTTCGGGCGCGATCACGGTCATGAGGCGATCTGCAATGAAGAAAGCGCGGGCAAAGGAGTCAACGCCCGTGCTCATTGCCGAAAGGAAGGCCATCGCTAGGCAGGACGTACTTAATCTCTCCCCCGACCACCTATCCGCAAAAGTTTCCTCAGCTCTTCCTGTCGGTTCAGGGGGCACACGAAAAGGAGGCGGTCTCCTTTCTGGAACACCTCTTCCGCTCGAGGTATCAGCAGCGCGTTTTCTCTGAAGGCCACCGCCAACACCACTTGCTCCGGCCACCGGACCTCTCCGAACCTCCTCCCAATCCAGGGGTGATCCTCCTCCAAGGTGAACTCTTCCACCGCCACGTTCTCCCGCTGGAGCTTCAGCAGCGTCACCAAATCCCCCAGGCCTACCTCCTCCTCCACCAGACTGGCCAATATCCCCGCCGGGTCCACTGCCACGTCCACTCCCCAGTTCCGGTTGAATAGCCACTCGTTGCGGGGATTGTTCACCTTGGCGAACACCATGGGGACCCCGTACTCGTACTTGGAAAGATAGGAGATCACCAAGTTATCCTCGTCATCTCCCGTCGCTGCCACCACCACATCGGCGTCTTTTACCCCTGCATCCTCCAAGACGGAGGGCTCACAACCGTCCCCGTGACGAATGTCCTTCTGGGGCCATCTCTCCCGCAAGAGCCCCACCCTGGATGCGTCCTTCTCCAACAGCACCACCTCGTTGTTCTTCGAAAGGGCACCGAGGAGGAAGGAGCCGGTCTTGCCACCTCCCACCAACAACACTTTCATGTTCGAGCCCCCCTCTCAAGGATCGGTTCGTCCCAGCCACCCGGATTCGCCAGCGGCCAAGAGTCTAGGGTTGCTTTATCCGTTAAGCCATGTGGATGAGCGTTTCCGTGAGCGACCTCGGGCGCAAACTGACCCCACAAGGTCCTCGCCCTTCCTCACCCCTCTTCCTTGAGGCCCAAAAGTCGCTCGAACTTGCCCAGGCTCTCCCGGGAAACGGCGCAATAAATAACGTCTCCCTTCTCGAAGATCCAGCCCGGAGGAGCCAGGTGGGCCCGGTTTCCCCGCAAGACAGAGACCACCGCCACCTCCCCGGGCACGTTCAAATCGGCTGCCCTTCTCCCCCACAAGTGGGAAGGGGCTTCCACCCTCAGTAGCTCCACCTCTCCGTTGCCGAACTGTAGCTCGCTGTACAGTTCAGGGTGGGATAGATAAGTGAGAATGCGCCCTACGGCCCAGGCCACGCTGGAGACGGTGGGTATACCCAGCCGCCTGTAAATCTCTGCTCTCCTGGGGTCGTATATCCTCGTTATCACCCGAGGCACCCGGAAATGTTCCCGGGCAATGCGGGCGCTCACGATGTTGCTGTTGTCACCGCTGGTAACCGAGGCGAAAGCGTCCGCCCTCTCTATTCCCGCCTCCACCAGGGCATCCCGGTCGAAGGCAACACCTTTAACTTTTTTTCCCGAAAATCCGCGGGGCAGGTTTTCAAAGGCGTCGGGGTCCCTGTCTATAACGGCCACGGAGTGTCCCTCCCTTTCCAGGGAGACCGCCAGGCAGGAACCCACCCTGCCGCATCCGGCAATCACCACGTGCACAGCGAACACCCCCTCTCACCGCTGCACGGAGGTTGCTTCCAGGCGCCATCACCGCTCCTCGCCAAAAGGATAAACTCCAGCCCGCCCGACTTAAAACGCGCGCTTTCCCCCTCCCGCTCAACCTTCCGTGCCCGTCTTCCTCCTCCTCAAATACGCCCGCACCAGTAACTTGCGAAACTCGTCGGCCAACAGGCAGGTGGGCACGAAGGGCAACAGGAAGAACCAATCCCTAATCCCAATGGGGGCGGTCTGGAAGACCCGGTTGAGGAAGGGGATGTAGACGATCATGGCCTGCAAAGCGAGTCCTGCAGCGATCCCCGCCAGGTAAAGACGGTTGGAGGCCAGCCCCACCTTGAACACCGACTCCCGATTAGTTCGGCAGGCGAAGCCGTTCCCCACCTGGGCCATCACTATTCCGGTGAGGGACATGGTGGTGGCCTTGGTGTAGACCACAGGGTCGGCCTCCTTGATCCTCCACAGTTCCTCGCCCCACTTCCATCCGAAAGTGTGGAGGTAGGCGAGCATGCATACCAAAGCCTCCAACGGACCCAAAAACCCATAGGCCCTGAGCAACACCCTCAAGTTAAGAAGCCTCTCCCCCCGGGGACGGGGTGGCCTCTCCATCAATCCGGGTTCCGGCGCCTCGGTCCCCAAGGCCAGGGCGGGCAGCAGGTCGGTGCCCAGGTCCACCGCCAGTATCTGGATGATGGTTAGGGGTAGGGGTATCTTGAACATCACCATCAGGATGAAGGGCACCATCTCCGGGATGTTGGAGGCCAAGATGTAGGTGATGAAGCGTCGGATGTTGTCGAAGATGGCCCTGCCCTCCTCCACGGCGGCCACGATGGAGGCGAAGTTGTCGTCCACCAGGATCATGTCCGCCGCTTCCTTGGCCACGTCGGTGCCCCCCCCGCCCCATGGCCACCCCGATGTCCGCCGCCTTCAAGGCCGGGGCGTCGTTAACCCCGTCCCCGGTTATGGCCACCACCTCACCCATCTCCTTTAGTGCCCTGGCCACCCTCATCTTGTGCTCAGGCGCCACCCGGGCGAAGAGGATCTCCTTTTCCCCCAGGGCCTCCTTGAGCTGTCCGTCGTCCATCCTGTCCAGGTCGGCACCGGTGACGATGCGTGGTTTGCCCTCCACCAACCCGATGCGCCGGGCGACGGACTCTGCGGTCAGGCCGTAATCGCCGGTGATCATAATGACCTTGATGCCAGCTGTCTTGCACTTGCGCACCGCCTCTTCCACCTCCGGCCGGGGAGGGTCCATCATAGCCGCCAGCCCGCAGAAAACCAAGTCCCTCTCGACCTGGTCCTGTTCGTAAAGTTTCAAGTCGTCGGGAAGTTCTCGGTAGGCCAGGGCGAGGACCCGCAAGGCATCCTGCGCGTACCGGTCGTTCACCTTCTCCACCCGGGAGCGAACCTCTTCCGAAAGCTCCCTTTCCCCGCTTATGTCAAGAAAGCGGACGCTGCGCTCCAGTACCGCCCCGGGAGCCCCCTTGACCAGGGCCCACCTCTTGCCTTGCTCCTCGCATATCACCGTCATCATCTTCCGCGATGAGTCGAAGGGCAGCTCGAAAACGCGGGGGGACTCCCTCTCCAGATCCTCCCTCACCAAACCAGCCTTCTGGGCAGCTACCAGCAAGGCTCCTTCTGTGGGATCCCCAATGATCCTCCATTTATCTTCCTGGTTCAATAGCTTGGCATTGTTGCACAGCATGGCCACTTTAAGGGGCATGAAAAGCGACTTCCGCTCCTCGGAAGAAATCTTCCGGGGCTCTTTCCCGTTGGCCTTGAGGAGCTCCCCTCGGGGCGAGTACCCAACCCCACTGAAGGTGACCTCCATCCATGGCGTCCAGAGGAATCGCACCGTCATCTCGTTCTGGGTGAGAGTCCCCGTCTTGTCGGTGCATATCACGGTGGTGGAGCCCAAGGTCTCCACGCTGGACAACTTCTTCACCAAGGCGTTGCGACGGGCCATGCGCTGGGTGGCCATGGCCAGGGCCAAGGTGACGGTGGGCAGCAGCCCCTCGGGCACGTTGGCCACTATGATGCCGATGGCGAAGATCAAGTTCTCCGAGAAAGGCAACCTCACCACGAATTGGCCCAGCAGGAAAAAGACCACCCCCACGGAGAGGGCCATGACCGCCACGAATTTGGTGATGCGTCGCATCTGCCTTTGGATGGGGGATTCTTCCTCCACCACCGCTTGGGTCATGCGGGCGATCTTCCCGAACTCGGTGTCCATGCCGGTGGCGTAGACCACTGCCTTGCCGCTGCCCATGGCCACCGATGTACCGGCGAAGACCAGGTTCAGGGCATCGGGCAGATTGACGTTTTCCTCGGTTACCGGGACGGCGCTGCGCCTCAGCGGCTCCGACTCCCCGGTGAGGGCCGAGTTGTCCACCCTGAGCTCGTTGCTCTCCACCAAGCGGGCGTCGGCGGATATATGGTCCCCTTCCCTTAGGATAAGCACGTCCCCAGGCACTAGACGGGAG
>JACVJK010000046.1 GCA_015711955.1 Actinomycetota bacterium
CGGGACCTCCCGCCTCACCATCCCGGTCAACTCGCTTTTCTCCTCCGACCATTCCACCCGGGTGGAGTCGGATCGCCCGGTGGTGGTGGAGAGGGCGATGTATTGGGGAAGCGGGGGAAGGAGTCGGGCCGGCGGTCACGGGGAGACGGGGTCAACAGTGCTTTCACGGAAGTGGTACCTGGCGGAGGGGACCACCGCCTGGGGCTTCGAGGAGTACATCCTCATCGCCAATCCCTGGGAGGAACAGGCGGTAGTGGAGCTGACGTTTCAGAGGCCGGACGGCTCGGTGAGGCGTTATTCCTTGAAGGTGCAGGAGAGATCGAGGCGCACCGTCCTGGCGAACAGGGTGGACGCCAACAGGGACGCCTCCATAACGGTGAGCTCCAATGTACCGGTGGCGGTGGAGCGGGCTATTTATTGGTCCCAGAAGGAGGGAGGGACGGTGGGGCTGGGAGCTGTCTCGCCTTGAAGAAACCGCATGAGCGATGCCGGCCTTTTTTCCGTTTCAATTGCGGGGATCTCAGTGGCAGGTGGAGGGAAAGGCAGCGAGGTCAACTGATTTTCGATAGAGTTGGACCGCGATCATACCGAACGAACGGAATGCAAACCGAACATAATGACACGATTGTTCTGAAAGTTGTTTACTTCCACCTGCGGCTATTGTATATTTACGTTAAACTTTTCCGTTTGTTCTGGTTAAGGGGGCGGGAGAAGAAGGAAATCCTACTCGCAAGGAAAATTATCATAGCGAGAGGATCCAGAAAACGGGATTATAGGTACGGCTGAACCACGAGAAGGGGAAGCGATGGCTAATAGGCCGTTGCAGGTGGTCGTGAACATAATAGTTATCGCCACTTTACTTTCCGTTGTTGCCCTCGGTTTAGTGACCTTCCTGCCCTCTCGTAACCCAGCGGGCCCTCTCATAGGGAAACTGCTCAGCGCGAGGAAGAACCTATCGGGTCTTTTGGCCCACCTCGACCCCCGCTTGCTCGCTCAGGCCATGAGGGAGAATCCCGAGATGACCAAGGAGATCTTGGCCGCCCTGGGGGAAGAGGGGGCGATCGTCGTAGCCCAGGCGATAAACGAGAACCCAGAGTTCGTGTCCGAGCTCATCAGGTACTTGGACCCGGGCACTTTGGCCAAGGTGGTGAACGACCCCCGTTCAACCGATCTCACCGTGAGACTTCTAAGGCACTTGGATCCGACGGTGGTGGCGGGGGTAGTGAACCAGAACTCGGGTTTCTTGGTGGAACTGTTGGGTCACCTTGACGCCCGAGTCATCGCAGACGCCGTCAACGCCAACGGAGCATTTCTCACCGCCTCCACTGCGGCCCTGGACTCCGCGGTATTGGCCTCGGCGATCAACGAGAACGGCCAGTTCCTCGCCGACCTCATAGCCCACCTCGATCCCACGGTCATCGCTTCAGCGGTCAACAAGAACCCCGATATAGTGGGGAGGCTTTTGGGCTATTTGGATGCGGGCGTGGTGGCCCAGGTGGTGAACGCCAACGGACAGTTCGTCACCAGGCTCCTCGGGTACCTGGATCCCAAGGTGCTCACCGCCGGGGTGAACTCCCACCCCACGTTCGTCTCCAGGCTCTTGGGGTATCTGAACCCGTCGGTGATAGCGGCGGCGCTCAACCAGAACTCCCACGTGACACCGGCCCTGGTCAAGAACATGTCGGACCGTCTGCTCTCCGCGGTGCTGGGGGTTACCGCCCACAACCCCGGCTGGCTCAACGCCCTCCTTTCCAGGTTGAAGCCGGACGTGGTGGCCACCATGCTCAATCAGAGCTCGTCCTTCACCGCCGCGCTCATCAACGCTCTGGACCCGGCTTGGGTGGCGGGTATAGCCAATTCTCACCCTGACCTCATATACAAGGTTTTGGACTCGTTGGACCCCGAGCTGGTGGCCAGCATGCTTAACAACCAGGCGTTACTCACCCGGGTGCTTCCCCTCATAAACACGGCCACCCTGGGGGCTGCCTTGGGCGAGAGGGCGGACTTGGTGACCAGGCTGCTCCCCATGTTGGACCCGGCGTTGGGGGAATACACCAACCGGGCCCTGGCGGGTAACCAGGAGTTAGCAAAGACCCTTTTGGCCAACCTGGACGGCAAGCTAATAGCCCAGGCCTTGGCCCAGGCTCCCTCCTTCCTCAGAGGTCTGGTGGCCAACATAGGAGAGGGGATGGTGGCGGGGACGCTCAGGGGTTCCGACGCCAACCCCGCTTTCATGATCAACCTGGTCAACAACTTGGACGCGGCCTCCGTCTCGCGGGCTCTCGACCTGTCCGGCGATTTCGTTCCCACCTTGATCGCCCTGCTTCCTGCGGGGGTGGCTCGGGCTGCGGCCCAGGGCCTCAACGCCAACCCGGCTATGGTCGACGCCGTGCTCGCCCACGCCGACCCCAGGGTGCTGGCGGGGATCCTCAATCAGGGGGCGGCGGACCAATTGATCATGAACCTCCTTCCCCTCCTGCGGGAGCAAGTGGCCAAGGCGGTGGCAGAGGCCCTCAACGAGGACGCGTGGGAGCCTCCCGCCCAATCGCTGGTCAAGGGGATAATAATCAACACCGATTCCAGGGTCATAGCCGACGTGCTGAACCGGAACGGGGACTTCGTGGCCGGGCTCCTGGGTGAACTCAGCCCAGAGGTGGCGGAAGCCGTGGCCGAGGGCATGAACGCCAACCCCGACATGGCCAGGAACGTGGCTCGCTACCTCAACGGCGACACCGGTAAGAGGATCGCACAGGCCCTTAACTCCAATACCGCCATACTCCAGCCCTTAGTGGCCCACCTGGAACCTCAAGTGGGAAGGGCCATAGCCGAGGGCCTCAACGCCAACACCACGGACTTGAGCACCCAGCTCATGGCCAGTTTGAGTCCTGCGGTGGGAAGGGAGCTGGCGGCAGGGCTGAACGCCAACCCCAGGCTTGCCCAGGTAATGCAAGCGGTTATGGGGACGTTGAGTGGCGACACAGGAGCGGAGATAGCCGCGGGAATCAACCTGAACTCCAGCGGAGGTGGAACCACTTTCTTGGAGGCCATGCTGGGGGCCACCACGCCGGGGGTGGCGGAGGCGGTGACCAAGGCGCTGAACGCGCTGCCCGTGTCCCCTATCGAGAGCAACCTGATTTACAGGTTGCTCACCGGGCTCAACTCCGATTCCGCCCGGGCGGTGGCCCAGGCCTTGAATGGCAATCCCGCATTGGTGGAACACATCCTCCGCAACTTGGATGGCCAGAAGGCGGCACAGGCCGTCAATGCCAACGAGCGGTGGGTGGTGGATCTCGTGGGTCACCTGGACCCTGGGGCCATCGCAGGGGCGGTGAACTCGGCTTTGGCCACCCCGGGAGGGGTGAACTTCCTGAGAGGGCTGTTGGGTAACTTGCCCGACGGCTCCAATATCGGGACCATCATAGCAAGGGCAATGAACGCCAACCCGGCCCTTACCCAACAGTTCATGGTCAGGGCAGGCCAGATAGGCCTGGGGACCAAGATCGGTCAGGCACTGGCCGCTTCCAACAACAACATGCTGGTGGGCCTTCTCAACAACCTCAACGCGGATCTGGTGATTCAGGCCTTGAACGACTCCATGAATTATCGGAGCCCTGACACCCCGATTCCCAACCACACCCTGCTGAGGGTTTTGTGGATAAGATATCAGGTGAAGATGTTCGCCCTGCTTTACTGGCATTGGACTCAGGTCTGGGCGCAGTTCCTCGGGTTCGAGAGGGCGCCGGCCCATTAGGAGGTGCAGATGCTTCTCAAGAAGCCGGTGCAGCTAGTGGTGAACGTAGCGGTGATCCTCACCGTGATCCTGCTGGTGGCGGGAGCAGCATTCCTTCTAATGCCCACCGGCGGCACCATAGGAACGGTCTTGGGGAAGATGGGAAGCCAGAGGAAAACTTTGGCGGGGATCGTCTCGGGGCTCGATCCAGTGGAGGTGGCCCGGGCCATCAAAGAGAACCCAGCGTTCCTCTCCGAGCTGGTTAAGGAATTGCAGCACGAGGAGAGCGTGAAGGCCACGGCGGAGGCCATCAACGCCAATCCCGAGTTCCTGTCTACGTTGCTCGCCCACCTCGACCCCAAGCCACTGGCCAAGGCCATCAACGAGAACGTCGATCTCATCGCTGGGCTGCTCCCCTTACTGGACGCCCGTCAGTTGGCGGAGACCTTGAACAGGACCTCGGATTTCACCGTGGCCTTGCTCCCTGAGCTCGACCCCCAGGCAGTGGCCGAGGTGGTAAACGCCAACGAGGAGTTCTTGGTGCAGCTTCTCTCCTTCCTGGATCCAGCGGTGGTGGCGTCCGCCTCCAACGCCAACCCCCAGTTCGTGGACGGACTTCTTAAGAACCTGAATCCCTCGGTGGTGGCGTCGGCGGTGAACGCCAACGGTCCCTGGGTGTCCACCTTACTCGGATTACTCGATCCCGCGCCCACCGCCAGAGCGCTGAACTCCAACCCCAGGTTCCTGTCCAACCTCATCGGCGCTCTCAACCCGGCGGTTTTGGGGAGGGCCCTCAACGCCAACCGTGAGTTCCTCACCGGGATGATCCGCCACAGCGATGCGGCCGTTTTGGCGGGGGCCTTGAACGCCAACCGGCCCCTCATTCTGGGGGTGGTGAACGGCTTGGACCCCCGTGCCAACGCGGCGCTCATAAACGATAAACAGGTGCTCACACGCCTTCTTTCCCTGCTCGACCCGGCTCCCATAGCGGGTGTCCTCAACGCCAACTCGGGTTTCGTGAAGGAGGTCATAAGGCGCCTTGACCCCAGAGGCCTTGCGGCTTCCCTTAACGGCACCGGTGACGCGGTGGCGAACATCGTGGCGCACCTGAGCGACGACTATATAAGCTATGTGGCCAACAACGAGAGGTTCATGAACGACCTGATACCTCTGATTGACGTGAAGGTGCTGGCGGAAGCGGTCAACGCCAACGCCGGTTTCCTGACCTCACTGCTCGCGAACTTGCCCGCTTCGGTGGGCAGGGCGGCAGCATTAGGGTTGAACCAATCCAACGCCCTTTTGGACCGGACCATAGCCACGGCTGACGCCGGCTTTTTGGCCAGCGTCTTGGGAAGTGCCGGGAGCTTCCTTAAAGCCCTCTGCGCCAACTTGGACACGACGGTGGCGCGGGCGGCCGCTCAGGGGGTTAACGCCAACCGGGTACTCATAAACGCAGCCCTCGGCAACCTCAACGTGGATACAGTGCTTTTCATAATGGAGAGGACCACCGGCTTTACCCGGTCCCTTTCCTCCAGACTATCCCCCCTCGCGGCGGCAGGCATCGCCGTGGGCCTCAACAACAACCTGAATTTCCTCTCCACGCTCTTGGAGCATCTGGACGCTAACGGCCTGGCGACGCTCTTGAGTCGCCATCCGGATACCGCCCGTCAGATATCGGCTTTGCTGGAAGGGAGTTTGGCCCAGGCAGTGGCAGGAGGCCTCAACCGGGCGGGAGATTTCCTCTCCACTCTCATTAGTTATCTGGATCCTGTGGCTATGGCCCAGGCTGCCAACGAGAACCCCGCCATGATGGGGGATCTTCTGGCCTATCTCGACGGAGACCTGGGCGCGAAAGTTGCCGAGGCCCTCAACGAGGACCCCTCCTTCGTAGTGGAGCTCATCGCCCACCTGAATGCCGATTCCGGAAAGGCCATGGCCGAGGGAAGCAACCTCAACACCTCCGGATTCATGGAACAGTTATTGAAAAACCTAAGCCCGGGATTGGCTGCGGCGGCGACCCAGGCGTTGGGCTCAAATCCCGCTCTCTTGGAGAGCGTGGTGGCCCACTTGAGCGCCGATACCGGGACTCGCATGGGACAGGCCTCCAATTCCAACCCGGATCTGATGAGGGTCATCATGGAAAACCTATCGCCAGCGACCGCGGCAGCATTGGCCCAAGGCCTCAACGCCGCCGACAGCGGGTTCATCACCAACCTGGTCCTGAGCCTCGATTCGGCCACCGGATCAGCAATAGGCCGGGGGGTCAACGCCATGGCGGATGGCGGTGTCTCGTCGCCCCTGTTCGCCGCCCTTACCGCCACCCGGCAGCCCACCGTGGAGGCGATAGCCAAAGCCCTAAACGCCAATCCAGGGTTTTTGGACTCGGTTGTCAAGCACCTGAACGCCACGGCGTTGGCCACGGCAGTGAACGCGGGGTTGGACGCCCCACCCATGTACTTCCTGCGCAACAACCTGTATGCCGCGGACGCGGCCATGATGGCCCGGGTTTCCACCAGTGATCAGGCCAAGAACTTCCTCAACATGCTTCTCGGGAACCCCGATCCCACCAAGAGGTTGGATCCGGCAAGGGTGGCCCAAGCTTTGAACCAAGGGGCACAACCCTTCCTCTACGCCCTGTTGGGCGGCCTGGACGGCAAGCAGTTGGCGACCCTGATGAACCAATACGGAGATCAGATGACGCTTGACATAGTGAACGTTTCGGGCCTGGCCGAGAAATTCGCGGCGGCCATAAAGGCCACCGCGGGAAATCGACAGAGCTTCGTCTACAACTTCGGGTTGGGGAACAGGTTCAAGTTGCGTGACCCCATTTTTTTGTTTATCATTCCCGTTTACGAGGTCCTCGGTTGGGCGGTTTTCACCGATGCCGGAGTGGGAAACATACCACCGTGATGGGTGTGAGGATCGATTTCTATTTGGGGAAGGCATTTGCCGATGAACGGTTCTTGATGGGAGGCTTGAGATGTTCCTCCTGAGCGAGAGGCTTCAGAAGGCGATCAACCTGTTGGTCATCGTCATGGTGGCGGCCTTACTGGTGGTGGGAGGGGTGATGGTGATCCCCTCCCGAAGCCCACTGGGTCCCATGCTGGGAAAGATGGCCTCCGACGTGGAATTGCTTAGCAACATGCTCAAGCACACCGATCCCAAGGCGGTGGCCGAGGCCATAAACGAGAACCCCGATTTCGTGAGCGAGCTCCTGGCGGCCATGGTGGAGGAGGGAACGGTCCCCGTGGTGGCCCAGGTCGTAAACGAGAACCCGGAGCTGCTCACGGGGGCAGCCCCTTATCTCGATGCCTCGGTGGTGGCCACGGTCTTGAACCGGAACCCCGATTTCCTGTCGGGTTTGCTTGCGGCCCTCGACCCAGTGGCCATAGCTGGGGCGGTCAACATGGCGGGGGAATTCATTGCCGAACTCATATCCCATCTGGACGCAGCCGCCACCTCCAGGGCCATAAACGAGAACGGGGAGTTCCTTGCCCGAATCCTCGGGTTCCTGGACGCCAAAGTGGTGGCCAACGTCATCAACCGCAACGAAGCCTTCCTGTCGGGGCTGCTGGGCTTGCTGGACCCCGCGGTGACCGCCAGCCTGGTGAACCGCAACGGTCCATTCGTCTCCGCCCTCCTTTCCTACCTGGACCCGGCTACCGTGGCCTCCATCGTCAATGCCAACGGTGAGATGCTCGCCCGCTCCATGGGGTATTTGGATCCCGCGGTGGCGGCCTCGGTGATAAATGCCAACGGACGCTTCCTCTCTGGCTTGCTCCGCTATCTGGATCCCGCGGTCACCGCAGCAGCCCTCAACGCCAACGTGGACTCGACGGTGAGGATGGTGAAAGCCCTTCCGCCGGACTTCATCGCCGACATCCTCAACCGAACCAACATCCTCACGTCAGCGATCCCTTATTTGCAGGCGGGTCCCATCGCTGGGGCGGTGATGAGCGCCACCACCTTCGTGAACGGGCTGGTCAGGTTGCTCGACCCGGCGGTGGTGGTGGACCTGATCAATTCCACCAAGGATTTGGTGAGGGAGACCACCAACTACGTTGACCCGGCCTTCGTGGCCGACCTGATTTCCAACAAGTCCATGCTGGTGAGGGTGTTGGGGTTAATCGACGTGGGCGTCCTGGCCCGGGTCATGAGCGCCCATCCTGATCTTATGGGGAAACTCGTGCCTTATCTTGACCCCTCCCTAGGAAGGGCCATCGCGGCGGGACTTCATGCCAACACCGCACTTTTGGTGGAAACCCTCAACGCGTTGAATCCCGCCATCCTGGCAGCAGCGCTTAACGCCCATCCCGAGGTGGCGGAAGCCCTCGCCAGAAGACTTCCGGCCTCCGTGGCGGCGCCTGTGGCCCAAGGCATAAGCCAGAACCCCACCTTCTTGGGCGAACTTCTTAAAAACCTCGATCCCAGACCGGTGGCGGGAGCACTGGGAGCCCACACGGACTTGGTCAAGAACTTGCTTTCGGGCATCAGCCCCAACGTGGCCCGAGCCATGACCGAGGGCAGCAACCTCAACCCCCAGTTCCTGTCGTCTCTGATCTCTCACCTCGACGCCAACACCCTAGCGGGAGCCCTGAACGCCAACCCAACTTTCATAAATACATTGCTCAGGGATCTCAATGGCGCCATGGGGCAGGCATCCGCCGTGGGGCTCAAGGAGAATTGGCAAGCAGGACGTCGTTTCCTTTCCCATCTGGTGGCCGCCCTGGACCCCGAGGTCATAGCCTCGGCGGTGAACGAAAACCCCGATTTCCTCAAAAAGTTTCTCGCTAACACTTCAGCTGAGGCGGGAATTTACGTAGCCCAAGGTATCAACCTCAACGTGACCCGATTCCCCTTGGGACGAGATCTTCTCTCCTCCATCATCGCCCGCATAACTCCTAAAGCGGCGAAGGCCCTGGCGGAGGGCATAAACCGGAACGTGGAGGCAAACCTCACAGACAACATGTTGGTGGGCCTCTTGGCCTACAGCAACGGGGAAGCGGGGAAGGCCATTGCCCGCGGGCTGAACGAGAATCCCAATTTCATCAGGACCATTGCCGAAAGCATATCCCCCTCCACCGCCCTGGCGGCGGCTAAAGGTATAAACCAAAGTTGTCAGGCTGCCCAGACGGACCCCAATCGCAGGTTCCTGCGCAATCTTCTGGCCAATTTGGGGCCGGCGGTGGCGGTGGCTTCCGCACAGGGGCTGGACGCCAACCCCCAGAGGGACTCACTGGTGGCGGCTTTACTCAGCAACCTGAACGCCGGGGTGGTGGGACCCGTGCTGAGCGCAGCCTTGAACACCAACGCCGCCACCCAGACCATGATCCAGAGCCTGGTGGCCACACTTAATCCCACCACCGCTCGGACCATAGCACTGTCGCTCAACGCGAACCCGGAGATGACCAATTGGATGCTCGGGGCCTTGGACCCTCAGGTGGTGGCCAACTTGCTGAACCAAAACCCCACCTTCTTGTCCAGCCTCATCTCCAATCTTGACGGGGGGGTGATCGCCAACGCCATCAACGAGGAGTACAAGATGCGGCCCGGCAATTCTTTCGTGGAGCGCTTGATGAGTGCCATGGTCACCCAGGGGGCCGGCAGGATGCTTGCGGAGACCCTCAACGCTTATGGATATGATTTCCTGCTGGGACTTATAAACAATTTGGACGGAGCCGTGGTGGCGAACGCCATCAACAACAACCCCGGGGCCCGCAAGTTCATCACCGACCTAGTATCATACCTGGATCCCTATGATGTGGCAGCGCTCATCAACAACAGCAGCCCCACGGGAGCCCTCAAACATCCCTGGTTCTATGTTTACGCCTACAGGACTAGCCTGTTGATACCTTCCTCCCTGTACCTGAAGATGCTGGAGGCAAGGGTGTACATTCCTCCCGCTGAACCCAGTTGGTGAGAAGGTCGAGCGGTTTTACTTCAAAAACCCTCAACCGTACACGTCGTCCGCATGCGACAAGATGAGTCGTTGACAATGACATCCCAAGCTTTTAACATCCCAATAGTTAGCATTGATAATTAAGCTTTACATGGGAAGATGGGCTAAAGATTTTGGAGAAGCCATGGTTGCAGTGATAGAGGTCCAGGAACTCACCAAGAAATACGGGGACATAGAGGCGGTGAAAGGTATTTCCTTCCACGTCCAGGAAGGCGAGGTTTTCGGTTTCTTAGGGCCCAACGGAGCGGGAAAGACCACCACCATCAGCATCCTCTGCACTCTCCTCTCTCCCACCTCGGGATACGCCAAGGTCAACGGCTATGACGTGGTGAGACAAAAGGACGAGGTGAGGCAAGCGATAGGCTTGGTATTCCAGGACCCCTCTCTGGACGAGAGGTTAACGGCCTGGGAGAACCTCATGTTCCACGCGCTGGCCTACCGGGTTCCCAAAGGGGAGAGGGAGAGGCGCATACGGGAGGTCCTGGATATGGTGGAGCTAGCCGGACGCGCAGAGGACCTGGTGGAGACCTTTTCCGGCGGCATGAAGAGGCGCCTGGAGATCGCCCGGGGACTTCTGCATTATCCCCGAGTCCTTTTCTTAGACGAGCCCACCCTGGGGTTGGATCCTCAGACCAGGAACTCCATATGGGAGTACATCCTCCACTTGAAGAAGGAGGAAGGGATCACCATTTTCATGACCACCCACTACATGGACGAGGCGGAGAACTGCGACCGCATCGCCATCATCGACTACGGAAAGATAGTGGCCTTGGACACCCCGGAGGGGTTGAAGGCCATGGTGGGGGGCGATGTGGTCCGTCTGGTCACCGAGGACGACCGAAAGGCGGAGGAGATATTGAGGGAAAGCTATGGTGTCAAGATGATACGGGACAGGGACTGCCTTTGTTTCGAAGTGGATAGGGCGGAGAACTTCATACCCAAGCTGATAAGGGAGTTCCCGCTGCGAATCGATTCCATAAGCATGCACAGGCCCACCCTCGAGGACGTCTTCCTCAAGCTCACCGGGCACGAGATAAGGCCTCAGGCCCCAGACGAGATGGATAACCTGAGGAGTTTCGTGAGAGCTCACAGCAGGAAGAAAAGGTAAGGGAGATTTTTACGATAATCGATGAGGAGGACGAGTAGCGGCATGTTGGAGGAAGTGAGAAAGGGAAGCGTCGAGCGCTTCCTGGTGGGCACGTATATCGTATGGCTACGGGACGTCAAGCGTTTCTGGCGCGACACCATGCGGCGCATAGGGGCCTTCGTCCAACCCCTAATCTACCTTTTCCTCTTGGGCACGGGCTTGCAATCGGCCTTCAAGGTTTTCGGCGCGGGCGAGACTAAATATATCACCTTTATGTATCCCGGAATTTTGGCCATGACCGTGCTTTTTACCTCCATGTTCTCCTCGATTTCCATAATATGGGACAGGGAGTTCGGTTTCCTCAAGGAGATGACGGTGGCTCCCATCCCTCGCTCCTCCATCGCCATGGGGAAGATCCTGGGAGGGGCTACCACCGCCCTCTTGCAAGGGGTGATTTTTCTGTTTTTCATGCCCCTGGCGGGAATATCTTACAGCTTGTACCGGGTCTTGATGGCACTTTTGGTGATGGCTATCCTTTCACTGACCCTTACGTCCCTGGGGGTGCTCATCGCTTCTCGCATGAGGTCTATGGAAGGATTTCCCATTTTAATGAATTTCATCCTGATGCCCATGTTCTTCCTCTCGGGAGCCATGTTCCCCCTGCAGGGGCTTCCAGGCTGGATGGAATTCCTCACCAAGATCAACCCCATGTCTTATGGGGTTGACGCCATGAGGACCGTGGTCTTGAGGGGATTGGTGTTGACCCCCAGTGATCCCCTGGTCAACTTACCGCCTGAATTGCTGGAGAAATTGGTTTCCTCTGGCGTTCAATTACCCCACTCGGCGCAGTTGAAGGTCAGCTTGTATCCCCTACATCTGGACCTGTTGGTGGTGCTGGGGGTGGGCCTTTTTCTCTTTTTGTTATCCTCCCTCATGTTTGGTAGGCAGGACTGAGAGAATCCGAGCGAAATCCCGCCGGCCGCCCTCCATGTGAATTTACAAGAATGAATTTGTGAATGACGTTTTTTCTTCGGCTACCTCACAAGAAGGTGCAGGCGGGCCGCTAACCGTCGTCCAGTTGAAGCCGGGGCCTTGAACTCATAAGAGGTCACAACCGCCTTTCATACCAGTTATGTCGTGCTTGGATGTTATAATCTTTCTGCCATGAAAGAGTTGGCTGCGGCACTTTCGGCCTTTTCAGGTATCGTCTGCCTTTGTATTGGTTTTTACGTCTCCCTCGAGGGGTCCTACCGATTGGTTAAGGGGCTCTTCCTCTTCATCACCTTTTTCCTTTTCCTCTGGGGGTTCGGGGACGCCATGGTGGCCACTTCCTCGTCCTTTTCCGCCAAGGTTTTCTGGACCAAGTTCCAAGGGTGGGGTGAGTTGTTGCTCATCCCCACCTATTTACTTCTCTCCCTTTATTTTCCACATCCCACCCAATTACTTCCGGCGGGTAGGACAAGAAGGCTTGCCTTGGCTGTCATATGTTTCGTGCCCTTCCTTTTCGGGCTATATCAGCTCTACTTCGGCGAGATGCTTTACGCGGCGTACTTACCGGGTGATTCACCCTATGGGATAGACGTGGTCAGGACGCCCTTCTTCTGGTTCATCACCGTCCTGGCCTTCGCCATGATCCTGGGGGCCTCTTTGAGATACCTGGTGGAGTGGCGTAAAAGCCTTTCCCGTCACAGCAGGGGCGGTCTTCTCCTCTTGGGCTTGGCCCCTCTTCCCATGTTGTTGGCTAATCTGGCTCAGGCCCTGAAGCTGAGCCATTTTATAAGCACCCCGCAATTCGGCATCCTCTTCGCTGCCATGATCGGCTATGGGATCATGAGGTACGGCCTCTTCGTAGACGTCCGTCACGTGGCCAGAAGGATAGCCCTGAGCGCGGTGGCCTTGGGGGCCAACCTAGTGGTCTATACGGGTCTATCCGCCGTCTATTACCACGTCCTCGCCATAAGGAACACCAAGGTCTTGTTCCCCTTGCTGCTCGTTTCCGCCGTGCCCTTCATGATCCTTTACGGGATGGAGACCGCCTGGATAAGGCGTGCCTATGCCCGTCTTTCGGGGAGGAAGACCGAGAGGGAGGGATATCTCCTGGCCCAGCTGGGCGATTCCATCCGCCGACTCAGGAACCTGGAGGAACTTAGCGAGGAAGTGACCCGCAACATCCGAGAGATCATGGAGTTGAACTTCTGTGCCATTTTCGGAAAGAAAGACGAGGTTTTCGAGCTTCTCCACCACTCCGCCCACCATGCCCACGTCACGGGGATCCTGGAGGACATGAAAGGAGCCCTTCGTCTCTGGAGGATCATGGGAGGATACGCCTTCTCCGATGGAAAGGGAGGCGTGGACGGGATGGTCCAGGTGGACACGGCGATTTCCAGCCGGGGAGCCCTTCTACAGTTCTTGGGAGGAGGTGTGTTCCGGATTTACCAGGGAGATGGCAGGGCGTGGGAGAACCGGTGGGATTCCGACGATTACGGCATGGCTTACATCCTCCCCCTGGTGGCGGGGGGCGAGGAGGTGGGCCTGCTGGCGGTGGGAAACCACGTGGGCGGCGAGAAACTCACCGTGGAGGAGTTGAATTTCCTAGTCTCCCTCTCCCCTCAGCTGGCGGTCTCCCTGAGCAATTCCTCCTTATTGCAGGAGGTTCTGGAATATGGTCGCAGGTTGAGGGAATTGGTGCGGAACATAGGCAGCGCTCAGGAGCGGGAAAGGGCCAGGATCTCCCGGGAATTGCACGATGGCCTCGTGCCCCAGTTCTTGGACATAATCTTCCGCGTGGAATCCATGGAAAAGGAGATGGAGGGTCCCTTGCGGGAAGGGTTGCGCGGCATCGCCGAGGAAGCGCGAAGCGCGGTGAGAGATCTCCGAGCCATGATATCCGACTTGCGTCCCGCACCCCTTGAAGTTCTGGGCCTCAGGAAGTCCCTCTCCAATTATTTGGAGAGGTTTGCCGTGGAGAGCGGGATCCGATCTTCTTTCGTGTGGAGGGAGGTTCCGGAAAGATTGGATCCGCTTTTGGAAGTCAACGTGTATCGGGTGGTACAAGAGGCCTTGAACAACGTGGCGCGTCATTCCGGAGCGGATGCGGTGGAGGTGGCGGTGATCGGAGGGGAGGGGGCCCTGACCGTCAGCATATGGGACAACGGCAAAGGCCTATCCGTTCCTGTCACTCAAAGAACAGATGAG
Organism: Actinomycetota bacterium; assembly: GCA_015711955.1. Classification (GTDB taxonomy): domain Bacteria; phylum Actinomycetota; class Geothermincolia; order Geothermincolales; family RBG-13-55-18; genus JACVJK01. The sequence continues at coordinate 13,972 of JACVJK010000046.1, forward strand.
GGTCGTATGGGCATACGCAACATAGAGGAAAGAACGGAACTTTTGGGCGGATCCATGAGATTGGAGAGCCGCCCTGGGGCCGGCACCAGACTGGTGGTGGAATTGCCAATCTTTACGGCTGGAGAGAGGTTATCACATGGAGATCGACGTCATTCGGTTGGTAGTGGTGGATGATCACCCTATAGCCCGCATGGGCGTCCAGAGGATGGTAGAAGGGGTGGGGGACGTGAGGTTGGTGGGGGAAGCCGACACTGGCAGCGCGGCCCTTTCGTTGATCCGGGAACTCAAGCCCCACGTGGTCTTGGTGGACATAAAGCTGCCTGACATGAACGGGATAGATTTGGTCTCCGCCCTCAAACGGGATCCGGAGACCGAGAGCGTGGAAGCGGTCATGCTCACCGTTTACGAGGATCTGGAGATAGCCGCAGAGGCCATAAAAGCGGGAGCCATTGGATACCTGCTCAAGGACTGCGGAAGGGATCAGTTGCTGCACGCCATAAGATCCGCCCGCATGGAAATACCGGTGGTGTCTCCCACCATTTCCCAAAGGCTTTTCGAGTTGATACGCACCGACAGGATCGGAGAGGAGAAAATCACCCCCGAGGCCCTGCCGTTCGGACTCACCGTGAGGGAATGCGAGGTCCTCAGGTTGATCGCGCAGGGTTATGGGAACAAGTCCATAGCCGCGGAGCTCTCCATTTCCTTGAGCACCGTGAAAGTACACATCCGGAACCTTTATCGCAAGTTGGGGGTGGAGGACCGAGCCCACGCTATCATCAAGGCCATAAAGGAGGGGATAATCTGATGAGGCCTGGTCGATGGGGTGCCTCAGGCCAGCGGGGGTGATCGTTCAAGGAATGGTAATAAAGGTAATAAAGGCCGATTGAAGGTGAGGGGTTTTCCAGGGGAGGTAAAGAGGCTTTAGGATCATCGCGGCTTGGAGTTGTTAAGTGTCCTCGTCGGATGTGCCCAATGGGATTGGAAAAGATCGAGGGCTCGGTTCTTGGATCGAGCGATCGCCCAAAGCAAGAGCCCTCGCCATCGGCGACCCGCGAATTGGATTTAATTGATAGAGTGGGTTTTATCGTCTCTCGTAGGCCACGCATAAACAGGAAATGAGTCGAAAGGAGGTCCCATGCCCAGGATAACCTCAGTGAAGGCGAGGGAGATTCTCGATTCCAGAGGCAACCCCACTCTGGAGGTGGATGTATACCTGGAAGGTGGTTACCGGGGCAGGGCGGCCGTTCCTTCGGGGGCGTCCACGGGGACGATGGAGGCCCTGGAACTGAGGGACGGAGATGACAGGTACGGGGGCAAAGGTGTCCTCAAGGCGGCGATGAATGTCCACCAGGAAATAGCGCCGGAGCTGGTGGGACGAGAGGCCTTGGATCAGGCCTCCATCGACGACCTCCTGATTCGTTTGGACGGGACGGAGGGAAAATCCCGTCTGGGAGCCAATGCCGTCTTGGGCGTTTCGTTGGCGGTGGCCAAAGCGGCTGCCCAATCCCTGGGCATTCCTCTTTATCGGTACCTGGGGGGCGTGAACGCCCGCTTGTTGCCCGTCCCCATGATGAACATCCTCAACGGTGGCAGACACGCCGACAACAACGTGGATATCCAGGAGTTCATGATCCTTCCCTGGGGGTTTCCCGCCTTTAGCGAGGCCCTGAGAGGGGGGGTGGAAATCTATCACTCCCTTAAGGCGGTCCTAAAGAGGAGGGGATTTTCCACCGGCATTGGGGACGAGGGGGGTTTCGCTCCCGATCTTCGAAGCAATCGCGAGGCGCTGGAGATGATCGTGGAGGCCATCGAGTTGGCCGGGTATCGACCCGGAGAAGAAGTGGTTTTGGCCTTGGACGTGGCGGCCAGCGAGCTCTACCAGGAAGGGGTTTACGTCTTTGCCGGGGAAGGACGCAAATTCGATGCGGGATCCCTGGTGCAATATTACGAGGAGCTCGTCAGGGACTTTCCGGTGGTCTCCATAGAGGACGGCATGGCGGAAGGAGACTGGGAAGGTTGGGCTGCCCTTACCTCGAGGCTCGGGGCCAGGGTCAGGCTGGTGGGTGACGATGTCTTCGTCACCAATCCTCGCCTGCTCGAGAAGGGGATCGAGGAGGGGGTGGCCAACGCCATCCTCATCAAGTTGAACCAGATCGGGACCCTGACCGAGACCTTAGAGGTCATGAGGATGGCTCAAAGGGCTGGATACTCAAGGATAATTTCCCATCGTTCCGGGGAGACGGAGGACACCACCATCACCGATCTGGCGGTGGCCACCGGGTGCGGACTAATCAAAACCGGGGCGCCAGCCAGGACCGACAGGGTCTGTAAGTACAACCGTCTCCTCCGGATCCAAGAGGATCTGGCGGATACCGCCCTTTTCCCCGGCAGGGAGGCCTTGAGTTTCTGAGTACGTTGAGCAGTGTATTTGAAGGGCGAAAAGGAAGGCTGGCTGTCCTCCAGATTTTGGTGATGATGGTGCCTGAACTCGATACGACATGGAGGAGGGGCCGCTGGTCGGCTTTTCCACGGGAAGCCTAAGATGTGCCCTCTTGAGAGTGGCTTTTCTCAGTCACCTGCGCCGGTTTTATATGGATGGTTAAGGGAATGTATGGGGGCTCTACCCGGCGGTTTGCCCTGATGTTTTAGGAGAGAACTTGGGGTTGGGCCTCCCCTGAAGGGGGTGAGAGCATCTCTAGGAGATTCACCGTCCTCACGTTAGCCATGTTGCTGGCCTGCCTCGTGTTGGTGGGGGTGGGATACTACCTCCTTCGCCTCATGTCGGGGGTTCTCAGCGTGCCCAGGCCCGAGTTTCTGGAAAGGGAGGGAGATGAGGAGATCCTCAGGACAAGTGGGGAGGGTGCCATCTGCGCTTTGGCCTCGAGCCCGTCCTCCCCTCTTTTGGCCCTTTATGTGGGGGACGTCAGTGGTGGTCATTTGGTGGTGATGGAGTCAGAGCCAAACGGAAAGGAGTTGGGGCGGCTACCTGTGAGTTCGGAGGCTCCTTTCTGTTGGGTAACCCATCCCGAAGGCCTTCTTTTCGTCGATTCGGGGAGGCTTTGGTTGTTCAGCTTCCCTTGGGGTGATCCACCCAAGGAGATAGTAAGGGTAGAAGCGGAAAGGGTGTGGAGCCTCAGCTGTTCCCCTGACGGCAGGTGGGTGGCATGGCTGGAGCTCTCCGATGGGGTAACCCGATGCCGGTGGGTATCCCTGGAAGACGGAAGGGGAGGATCAGTCAACGGCGTTGCGGGAAGGCCGGTATGGTTTCCCCGGGGAGACGCATTCCTCTGTCGAGCGGGGACGGAAGAGCGCTCTCGTCTTCTTTTACGGGTGAATGTCTTCACGGGCGTGACCGAGGAATGGCTGGAATTGAGAGGGGAGCCCCTTCAGTTCTGGTTCTCCAGGGAAGGACATCTTCATTGCCTTTCTCTCTCCGAGGAATGGGGATACGACCGGGGACTTTTGGTGTCCAGGGTCTTGCCGGAGGGGAACAGGGAGACGGCGTTGCTTTGGGCGCGAGGCTCCGTCATTGCGGGGGGGAAGGAGGATTTGGTGGCAGTGGATCCGGAGGGAGAGAGGATGGCTTTTGAGGGGGAAATGGGCTTAGAGGTTCTCGACCTGACAAGAAAAACCCTTTACCGGTACCCGAAAGTCGTGGGCGTGATGGAAGCCGTTTTCGGGTCGGGTGGAATGTGCATCTATTTGGTGGACGGGGAGGGCCTGAAAAGACTGACTTTGTGAGGAGGCTGGATGAAAGGGAAGATGAGGAGGACCAAGATCATCGCCACGCTGGGGCCAGCGAGCCGCGATCCGGAGATCATGCTGCGAATGGTGAGGTCGGGCATGGATTTGGCCCGCATAAACGCTTCTCATGCCGATCCCAAGACCATAGAGGAAGAGGTGAAATCGGTGCGCGCCGCAGCCCGCAGGGCGGGGAGGATGGTGGGAGTAATCCTGGACCTGATGGGACCCAAGATAAGGCTCGGGGAGGTGGAGGAGAACACTTTCGTCGAGGAGGGCAGGGATTTCATCCTCACCGATTTCCCCAAGGAAGGGGATGCTGCTTCCGCCCCCGTGAGTTGGCCGCCCCTTTTGGATGTATTGAAGCCCGGCGATCGCGTTTTGGTGGACGACGGGTCCATAGTGCTCAAGGTGATGGGGAGGGAGGAAGAAGGCGTCCGTTGTCGAGTGGAAAAGGGGGGAAGGCTGAGCTCTCGAAAGGGCATAAACCTCCCCGGCCGGGAGTTGGACTTACCTCCCCTCACGGAGAAGGACATGGCGGACTTGGAACTGGGGATGCGTCTGGGAGTGGACTGGCTGGCCCTCTCCTTCGTCAGGAGGGCGGAGAACCTCCTGGAGCTAAAGGAGATGCTCCGCGCCAAGGGAGAAGATATACCCGTCATCGCGAAGATCGAGAAACGGGAGGCGGTGGAGCATCTGGATTCTATCGTAGAGGTGGCGGATGCGGTGATGGTGGCCAGGGGAGATTTAGGGGTGGAGATGCCCTTGGAAGAAGTACCCATAATCCAGAGAAGGGTGGTGAGCGTGGCGGCACGGGCGGGAAAACCGGTGATAGTGGCGACTCAGATGCTGCAGAGCATGATGGAAAGCCCAACTCCCACCAGAGCGGAAGTGAGTGACGTGGCGGAGGCGGTCTGGGAGGGGGCGGATGCCGTGATGCTTTCCGGAGAGACGGCTGTAGGGGCCTTTCCGGTGGAGGCGGTTTCCACCATGGAGCGGATAATAAACCGGACCGAGCCCCATCTTCCGTACGGCGTTTGGCTGTCCATAAGGAGGAAATGGGCTTGCTCCGGCAAGGTGGAAGCGATTTGCCTGGCGGCCTGCGAGCTGGCTTCCCAGTTGGACGCGGAAGCCATAATCACCCCTACCGATTCAGGGTTTACCGCTCGTCAGATGAGCCGGTTCCGACCCCGTCAGATAATCCTGGCCCTCACCCCCAGGAAAGAGGTGGCGAGGAGGTTGACTCTATATTGGGGGGTTCATCCCGCCGAAGTCCCCGTTCAGGGAAGCGTGGCGGAGATATTCGCTTCGGCGGAGGAGGCGGCCCGTGGCTGGGGATTCTTGGATGGGGGACGCCCGGTGGTGGTGACCGCTGGCCTGAGGAAGCCGGGGGAGGGTATACCCACCACCGACACCATACATTGCATCTCCGGTTGAGGGTTACTGATTTAGTTTTGCGACAAAGGGAGCAAGTTTTTATTTGGGTTTGTGGTGAAAGTTAAAAACCGTTAATATTTTATGTAACAGTAAATTGAAGTTATCTAATAGTGGGTAAACCCTTTTCCGGATGGGGAGAAATACATGGACGGGAAAAAGGTCTACAGATCTTCCGGCTCTCGTTCAGTGAGGGGGAGCTCAAGGGCGTCGCATCGTCGGAGACGGCTTCTGTGTCTGCTTCTTTTTCTGTTGGTCCTCTGCGGGTTTTTGGTCATGCGGGCCCCGCTGACCAGGTTGGCGGAGTGGGAAGGAAGGTTGCGGGAGGCGGAAAGGAGGCTGGAGGAGGAGAGGGCCGTCACCAGGTCGCTGGAGGAGAGGCTCAGTGCTGCGCGCGAACCCTATCACCTGGAATTGAGGGCCAGGGAGCTCGGATACGTCAGGCCGGGTGAGGTGCCCCTGGTGGTGGAGGAAAGGAAGCGGTGATAGAATCGAATCACAAGGCAGGGAGGTCAGAGGAAAGGAGGAGGTCGTGATAGATCGGCGCTTCATTGGCAAGACCTACGGACCCATTCGCTACGAGGTAGGCCGCGAGAAGATGAAGGAATACGCGGCTGCCGCCAAGGATTGGAGGCCCATCTTCCACGACGAGAACTTCGCTTCCCAGACGAAATACGGAGACGTCATTGCCATGCCGAACTTCGCCGCGGTGTACGCTTTGCGGGGAGCAGGCATGATGCTAGTGGACCCCGAGATCAAGTTAAACCTGGCCATGTTGGTGCATGGAGCCCAGGAGTTTGAATGGTACCAGGTGGTCAAGCCCAACGACGTGATCACCGAGACGGGAAAGGTGGCCGACATCTACGAAAAGGGAAACCTGGACTTCATTGTCTACGAGAGCGAGGCCAGAAATCAAAACGGGGAGTTGGTGTGCCGAGCCCGGGCCACCTTCATCATCCGGGGAGGTGGTGGGAAATGATGGAACTCTGCTCCCTCAAGTACGACCAAGTGGAAGTGGGGCAGGAGATCCCTTCCCTGGAACATGTTTTCGACCGCATGGACGCCATCGTGTACGCGGGGGCTAGCGGCGACTTCAACCCCATTCACGTGAACCCATATTTCGCCAAGGAAGTGGCCATGCTCCCCGATGTCATAGCTCACGGACTGTTCAACATGGCCCTCCTGGGAAAGATGGTCATGGACTGGATAGGAGACCCGGGATATCTTAAAAAGCTCAGCTGTCAATTCCGGGGGATGGTGATCCCGGGGGACAAGGTCATATTCAGGGGACGGGTCAGGGAGAAACTCCCCGAGAATTTGGTGGCCCTGGACGTATGGGCAGAAAAGGAGGATGGCACCGTGGTCCTGAAGGACGGGGAGGCCGTGGTCTACGTTCCGTCATGAGGCGGTTTGCCTGATCTGCGAGGATGAGCGAGGCGAAAAAGCGGGGGCGCGCCCGGCGCCCCCTTTCTTTAGGCATCGGCTATATCATGCTCAGGAGTAAAGTCCCATGGTGGTGGCGATGATCTCCCTCATGATCTCGTCGGTGCCGCCCCCGATGCGGCTCAGTCGGCTGTCGCGCCACGCCCTTTGGATGGGGTATTCCATCATGTATCCGTACCCCCCCATGAACTGAAGGGCCTCGTCGGCCACCTCGAAGGCCACTTGGGCGCAGAGGAGCTTGCACATGGATATCTCCTTCACCGGGTATTCCCCGCGGTCGTACCGCCAAGCGGTGATGTAGACCAGGGATTGGGCGGCCTCGATCTTGGTGGCCAAGTCAGCGATGCGGTGGGCTATGGCCTGGTTCTT
>JACVJK010000047.1 GCA_015711955.1 Actinomycetota bacterium
CCCGCGGATCGGCGTGCACCCCTCCTTCCGCTGGGCTTGCCCCTGTCGGCGCGAAGGCGCAGCCCCTAAAACCTCTCACCGCTCCTTCAGCATGGCCCGCAGCACTTTGGCCACTTCGTCGGGGCGCTGGTTGGCAAACATCTCGATGGAGGCGAGCACCGGGCTCTTGGCGGTCCCAGACAGCATGGGCCGGGCCTTCTCCACCGCCTCCTCCAGAGCTTGGGTGGCCCCTATCTCCGCTACCGGCAGGTTGGCCAGTCGCTCCCTCACCTTCTTGAGCCTGCGCAGCAGGAAAAGGATGGCCAGCACCGCCAAGAGGGCCAACACGCCGGTGCGGATCCAATTGCCCAACCTGCGGGAGCTCTCCGCCCTGGCCAGCTGCTGTCTGGCTTCCTCCTGGGCGGAGGTGTCGAAGGGCACCTGCTGAACGGCGATGACGTCCCCCCTTTCGGGATTTATCCCTGCGGCCGCCGCCAGGGCCGACTCGAGGGCGGCCACGGTAGCGGAATCAACTCCTTGATCCACCAAAACGGCCAAGCTGACCCCGGTGATCTTCCCCGGAGGCCGTGTCTCCTCCACCACCTCTTTGTTGTTCTCGAAAACGGTCTTAGATTCTCGTTTCTGGTAGGAACCTGCAGCCCCGCCGGGAGTAATGCTCTGGTAATCGGGTATGTTGGAGCCGGTGCCGGGAACTCCCGCCGCCGTCCCTCCCGCTCCGGTATAGGTCTCCTCCAGGGTCTGTTGGCTGCTGGGGAGACCCTGATCGGTGGGGGGTTGATAGGTCTCCCTCTGGGTAACGCTCTGGGAGAAGTCCACCGAGACGTGGGCCTTCACGATTCCCCTTCCCTTTCCCACCACCCGGTCCACCACCTCCTGCAGGGATGCCTCGAAGTACGACCTGTAAGCCTGCAACGCTTCCAGCTGAGTGGAAGCTTGGGCTACCGGGGCGTCTCCTCCGGTGAGGGTGTTGCCCGCCTCGTCCACCACCGCCACATCCTCGGCCTTAAGCCCCATCACGGCCCCTGCCACCAGGTTGCGGATGCCCTCCACCTGCCCCGCCGAGAGCCTCTGGCCGGGCTTGAGCCTAACCAGGACGGAGGCGGAGGCCTTCCTGTCCTCCCGAGTGAATATGCCCTCCTCGGGGAGGACGATGTGGACGTCGGCCGACTCCACTTGCTCCAGGGAAGAGATGGTGCGGGAAAGCTCCCCCTCCAAGGCCCTCTTGTAATTGACCTTCTGGCTGAACTCGCTGGCCCCGAAGCCGGTGGAGTCGAAGACCTCGTATCCCACCTTGCCCCCTGCGGGTATGCCTTGGGCGGAAAGCTCCAGGCGCAGACGGTCCACCTGTTCGTGGGGCACCAAGATGGCGCCGCCCTCCACCCGGTAGGGGACCTTCTTCTCCTCCAGCTTGGAAATGACGGCGGAGGCTTCCTTCCCCTCGAGACCGGAGAAGAGCACCCGGTAATTGGGCCGGGTGGCCCAGCGCACTCCCATCACCGTTCCCAGGAGAAGGAGTACCGCCACCAAAAGGGCTCCCACCTTCTGGGCGGTGGTGTATCGGGCCGATATCTGCCTGAGCCTTTCCAGTATCCCCTGCATGACCTCCTTACCTTTCCGCCTCGTTCCCCCTCAAAACCCAAAATCGCCCATCAGACCTGCATATGCATGATCTCCTGATATGCCTCCAACACCTTGTTGCGCACCTGCACCGCCATCTGCAGGGAGAGGTTGGCCCTCTCCACCGCCAATATCACGCTGTGGATATCCTCCGCCTGGCCGGTCACCAGGCGCGTGACCATGGTGTCGGCCTGGGCCTGCACCCGATCCAACTCGTCAAGGGCCTTGCTCAAACCACGGGCGAAATCGGAACCTGCCCCTCCCTGGGCGGGCTGGGCGGTGCGCTGGGAAGCCTCCCTGACCCCCGACGGCCTGGTTAGGTAGGGATAGGTTCCGTAGGGCGTTATCTTCATCTCCTCATCCCCTCCTCAGCTCCGGACCTCAAGCGACCCAGGCGCCTTCAGCGCAGGATATCTAGGGCCCGGAGGAACATGGCCTTGGCCGCCTCCAGGGCCATGGCGTTGGCCTCGTAGGCTCGGGAGGCCACCACCAGGTCCACCATCTCGGTCACCGGGTTGACGTTGGGCATCTCCACGTAGCCGTCTTCACGAGCGTCGGGATGACCCGGGTCGTACACCAACCGGGGAGGACTGGTGTCCTCCACCACACCCATCACTCTCACGCCTTCGCCGACCCCCCCAGCTCCGTCCAGCTGCTGGGAGAAAGACGCAAAGACCACCTCCTTCCGACGATAAGGACCGCCGGTGGGGGTTCGGGTGGTCTCCGCGTTGGCGATGTTGGAGGCGATCACGTCCATCCAGAACCGGTGGGCGGTCATGCCCGAGGCACTCACGTTAAGGGCGTCGAAGAGACCCATGGCCATACCTCCTCCGTCAGGGACAAGCCATCTCCCGGAGAGTTGTGAACCTTCTTCACCTCCTGTTCCAGGGTCGGTCCCAAACGCATCCGACCTCGCGGCCGTCCACAGCCTCCGCGAGATGCCGAGAACCTCTTATCGCCATCATCCCTATCGCTTGCCCTCCGAGATCACGTGGCGGTACATGGCGAAGCGGGTCTTGAGCACCGCGCTGGCCGCCTGGTAGCGGAGCTGGTTCTTAGCCATCTCCGCCACCTCCTGCTCCATGTCCACGTTGTTGCCGTCCTCTCTCGCCTGGGTGAGAAGGTCCCTCGTGGCCTTGGGCCGGAGGCGCGCGATCTCCTCCTCCCCGCCCTCTTCCAGGACCCGAACCAGCTCGTCCTCGAAGGGAACATAGGAGCGCTTGTACCCAGGGGTGTTGGCGTTGGCGATGTTAGCCGCAGCGGCCCGGTGGCGCAGAGCGTAAGCGTCCAGCGCCTTGCCCAACACGGTGAAGACCCGATCGTCTATGAAACCCCGGGTCAATCCGCATCACCCCCTTCACCTTGAACGGGCTCCACTGAAAGTCCCTCCTGGCCGGCCCGCTCCCACTCGTCGACATAGTCCTGCCTCGTTGACCCCTCCTTGGACTCCTCCAACAGGTCGCCTGTCCAGTGCCTGATCTCTTCCAGGATGCGAGAGTTGATCCGTACCAGATGGGGCAGAAGGTCCGCCTCGGTGAGGTGCAGCACGTGAAGAGCGGTGCGGTCCAGCCCCATGATGGCCTTGTATGGCTCCTCGCTGCGTATGAGCTCCCTCACCATGGTGTCGGCCAGGCTCACCACCGCCGAGCCCCGGGGAAGGTTGGGAGAATCCTCAGGGGAATGGTGGCAGCGGATGATCTCCACGAAACGAGAGGAGAGGTTCCAGTGCTCTGCCACCTTGGCGCCCACCGTGGCGTGGTCCACCCCGAAGACGCGGCGCTCTGTCTCGGCGCCCTTTCTTCCTCCGGCCAGCAAGGCGGGTCCCGCCTCCACGAGGTCCTCCTGCTCCCAAAAGGGAGCTAACACCACCTTCCCCACGTCGTGCAGGAGGGCCACCAACCTCATCTCCTCCTGATGAGGGTAAGAGACCAGTTCGCATATCTCTTCCGCAGCCAGGGATGCGGCCAGGGAGTGGGCCCACAGCGCCCCACCCTCCAAGCTGTATCCCAGGAGGTCCACTCGGAAGAGATCGTAGGTGGCGATATTCATCACCAAGCGCCGCAGGGCGCGAATGCCTATCATGGAGACCGCCATCTGCAAGGACTCCACCCTCCTGGGCAGCCCGTAATAGGCCGAGTTGGCCACCCGCAGCACCCGCCCGGCCAAGGAGGCGTCGGAGGCGAGCACCTCCACCACCTCCTTGAGCGAATAACCCTCGTGGGAGGTGAGACGTATTAGCTCCAGCACCACCGTGTTCAGGGCGGGCATGGACTCCACCCGCTCTTTTATCCTCTCTTGGATGGCATCCCCGTTTTCCAAGGCCGTCCTCCTTTGACGTCTGGGCCCTGCGGCCTTCTGGGCTCTGCGAACATCGCCCCAAAAGAGGAAGGACAACCCCAGGGGGCTGTCCTTCCTTGAACCATCCTCGGAATCCCTTCCCTCCCCCGGGAGGGAGCGGAACGGCCCTTCGCAAGGGCTTGGGGCCAGTTCCTCCTCAAGAAGTCGTCCCGGAAAACCTCCGGGCGCTCATGCCTCCCGATCTACCGCCAGACCCCGGCGTTCACCGGTAAGTGGACGGTAAGCCACCGCAGCCCTCCTTCCCCTCCTCACCCCGGAGAGATCGTCTCGCATCTCCTCCAACCTGTCGCGCAGCAACACCGCGTTGCCCCTGCGCAGCCGATCCACCCTCTCCAGAGTGGCAAGGGCCACCTCGGGGGTAACCAGACGGGAGGCTTCCACCAGCCGGAGGAGGAGCCCGTCGATCCGCTCCAGGAGCTCGGAGACCTTCTCCTCGTCCAAGGCCTCTATGGCGTCGCGCTCCTGGCGGAAGGCCTCCTCCAGTTCCTCCACCAGTACAGGGTATTCTTCCCTACCCGTCATCGCATCCCCCTTTAGGGCGATGGGAACCCCATCCTTCCAGGGGTTATCCGGCCTTCCTCGTACCGGGCGACCTCATCGTTCCCCATCCCGAACGCACCGTCTTGCCTCGGAGGCCTTACGCCCGGTGCGGGAAAACGTCTTCTTGAATTCCCTTGCCTTGGGGCGCGCCAAAGGTGGGCCCTCACAAGGCGGCGATCTTCCCCTCCCGCCGGGATGAGGACTTGAGCTTCTTCTCCGCCTCCGCCCAGGCCTCGCGCAGGGAGGAAAGATGGCCCCGCACCTCGGCGACGGGGGCCGCATCCCTTCGGATCTGGGCTTGCACTAACCGGTATCCCATGTACTCGTAGATGCGGAAGAGGTTGGCCGCTATCTGGCCCCCTTTCTCCATGTCCAGGCATCCCATGAGCTCGTATATGATGTCCTGGGCCCGACGGATGAGGTCTCCTGCCCGCTCCCAATCATCCGACCGAGCGGCCTCCTCCGCCTTGGCCAAGAAGGATATAGCGCCATCGTAGAGCATGACCACCAAACCCAGGGGGGTGGCGGTCTGTACCTGGCTCGCCCGGTAGGCGTCGGCGGCGCTGCCACCTGGTACTTTCGAAGCCCTCCGATCGTACATGGCTGGTCCTACCTCGCCTTCTTTGGTCCCCTTCTCTCCAGAACGGTCAAAACCCGCATGGCATCATTCGGAGCCCCTCCAGTTGCGGTTGATGCTCCTTATCTGGTTGGTGAGCCACTGGCTCTGGGTCTGCATGCGCGCGAGCAACTTCTCCAAGGTGGAGAATTGGGCCACCAAGCGGGCTTCTTGGGCTTTGAGGCGTTCATCCATGCGCTCCAACTGCGCCGCAAGGTCCCGGTTGGTCTTCTCCAGGGCGGTGGTGAGCCCCGCCAAGAGCCCTCCCTTGGAGGTTACCTGACCCAGGTATTCCTCCAGCCTCTTCAGCACGCCGGTGGAACTGGCCTCCTTCACCAGGAAGTCCTCGCCGGCCTTAAGCGCCCCAGCCCTGAGGGTGACCCCTGGTATGAGGGTGTCGTTGGTCCCGTAGGCGCCGATGGTGCCGGACCCCACCAGCTCCTCGTCCCCTCCCGCCGGCCGGAAGTAGACGGTGAGGTTCCCCTCCCCGTCGGAGACGATGCGGTACCTTCCGGCCCGAGACTCCCTCTCCGGCCGGCCCACGGCCGTGGAAACGCTTCCCGTGCCTCCCGGCTCCAGGCGCACCTGGCCGGTGTAGGCGCTCAGGACCCGGTAGACCCGGTCGGGGTTCTCCCTCAAGGCCGCCGCAAGCCTATCCTCGTCCAGGACGAGCTGCCCGCCCTTGGCCGCCTCCGCCGTACCCCCCACCCGGCCCAGGGAGATCCCGATGTCCATCAGGGTCCTCAGGCCTCCCTCGATCCCCTCGGGAAGCCAGGACGGGAAGGACCTCAGGCGGTTGAGGACGTCCCGGGCGTGGGGAAAGCCGGCCAGCAGCCCAGCCTGCTTCTTCTCCGCGTCGTAGCGGAGGTATTCGGAGATCTTGGACACGGTGGCGTTGAAGGATTCCACGAAGTCCTTGACCGCCTTGACCGCGCCGGAGACGTCCGGCTGCACGGTGAGCGTGATGGGCACCAATTCGCCTGCGGCGTTCCGGCCGCTCACCTCCCGCAGATGGAGGGTGATACCGGGAATGAGCCCGCTTATGGTGTTGGAGGCGCTGTAGAAAGGCAGGTCCTGGTTGAAGCCCTCCACCTTTATGGAGGCCGGGCTCCCAAGGATCTGCGCGGAGGGGTCGGAGATCCCCAGGGCCTCCAGGAGGTTGCCCGCCCCGTCCCACAGGTCCAGCGCCACCGGTCCGGTCACGGTGGCGGTGAGGGTGACCCGATCGGCCAGGGGATCGTAGGAGGCCCTCACCCCCGCCCCGGCGTTGCTCATGCGGGAAAGTACCCCGGAAAGGGTGTCGGAATACTTGTCGTAATAGATCACCTTACCGTTCACGACCACGGCACCCCCAGCCCTGCCGCCCTGGGGGGCGAGGAGCCGTAGGGGGTCGGGGCTGGCGGTGAACTCCAGGGCCCTAGAATCGTAGGGCTGGTCCGAAAGGTCGGTAAAGGCCAGCCTCACCCTGCCCGCCTCGTCCCGCAGCAGCGACACCCGCACCGCCCCCGCCTCCCCCAAGGCGGCGTTGATCTTGGCCTCCAGGTCGGAGGCCACCGCCGCCAGGTCGGTGACCCCGGAGCGCACCGCCTCCAGGGGAGCGGTCTGGTAGGTGTTCCCCCGGTAGGTGAAGGTGACCGTCTCGCTGCCCTCGAGGTCGAACCCAGCTTTTTCCCCCTGAGCGGCCAGGAACCCGGAAAGCCATCCGTCCTTTAGGGGCGCGGCGAAGCCGGCCTGGTGGAGGAAGCGGGCGGTGGAGAGCCTCCCCAAGGGGACCTGGCCCACCGCCGCCCGGCCGGCTTGCGCCCCCCCGGAGGGAAGGAGAGGCTGTAGGGCGCCGGTCTCAGCGCCATCCAGGGAAACCACGGAAATCCCTCCTCCACCGGAGCGGTCCATCACCACCAAGCGTCCGTTGCCCGACCCATCGGGGTCGTCCACCGCCACCGTCACCCTCCCGGCGCCCCCCAGGGCGCGGTTCATGGCCGCCTCCAGGCGGGCGGCCAGATCCGAGAGGGTGGTGACGCCGGCCTGGACGGCCCCCAGGTCGCCGGCGGAGGTGGTGTAGGTGTTTCCCCCGTAAGCGAAGGTCAACGTTACGTCGCCGGAGAGGTCCGCGGCCACCTTCCCTTCCTCGCCTCCCTCCATCACCCCACTCACCCAGGCCGGCCTCACCGGGGATCCCGCCAGGCCCACCAGGGATAGGAGGTCGCTGGTGTCGGAGGCGCTTCCCAGGGTCAGGCTCTCCTGCAGGGTATACAGGGCCAGCGTGTTCGGCCGACCGGCGCCGTCGGGAACCAACAGGGCCCTGACACCCGCTCCCGAGGAGTTCACCTTGTGGAAAAGGGAGTTCTCCCCCGACCCCAAGGTGGTGGCGTCGTCTATGTGAACCTTAGTGCCGTTGACGGTGAGATAACCCGCTTTAGGGGCGGTGGGAAGGGCCTGGGAGAGGGGAAGCGTGGCGTCCACCGCCCGGCCCAGGGGAGCGGGTGCCGCGGCCACGGTGGGGGTGGCCAGGGAGAGCACCGTCACCCTGTAGGTGCCGGGGGCGGCCTCGGGGGTGGCGGTGGCGGTTATGGCTCCCCCGCTGACCTCCACCTTGCGGGCGGCCAGGGTCCCGGAAAGTCCCAGGGTGAAGGCCCGGCTCTTGAGCTCCAGCAGGCGGGCGCTGATCTCCGCCAGGGCCGAGATCTGGGCCCCAACCCTCTGCTGTCTCTGTTTGAGGAGGTTGGCCGGCTTCCTCTCCATGGCGAGGAGGGAGTCGATGACCTCTCTCCAGTTGACCCCGCTGGAAAGGCCGGAAACCCCCCCTATAGAGCTCATGTAACGGGTCATGGGCCTCTACCCCCGATTAAACGCTTGTTCGATTTCCTCCGAGCGCCCGCGTCTCCAGGCTCCCTGAGCCCCTCATGCCGGTGGCCCTCGTCCCCGCCCATCCCGGTATCAGAAGACCCGGTCCAGGTTCATCCCCCGGGACTCCCCCTGGAGGCGGTCCAGACGGGATAGGAAGCTTGCCACCATGTCCAGGTAGCTCTCCCGGGGCACCTCGGCCAGGGTCTCCCCCGTCTGGGCGTCGGTGATGCGGATGATCACCCGGTTGGTGGCCTCGTGCACCTGCAGCCTCACCTCCCTGGGGTGCCGCTGCACCAGGCGGGAGAGGAGGCTTTGGGGCTGGCCGGCCTCCCGGGCGTCCGCGGCCCGGCGGTTGGCCTCGGCCACCTCCTGCCGGAGGGAGGCCAGGGGTGCCCCCTCCGGGGCGGGGGCCCTATCGGGAGACCCTCCTTCCCGGGGCCGCTCCAGGGGGCGGCTGCCCTGGAAGAAGGAGGCGTAGGCGGCTCCAACCTTTCCGACGTCCATGTCCATCACCTTCCGTCCCTGGCCCGGCGTTGGGGACCCGGTGAAGGTCCCTCCCGCCGATGTAAGGTAAGGGGGCGGGGACTTCCCGCCCCCGCCCTCGTCACCTCAACCCTTACCGCAGCAGCTGCAGCACCGTCTGGGGCACCGCGTTGGCCTGGGCCAGCATGGCGGTGCCGGCCTGGATCATGATCTGCTGGCGGGTGAAGTTGACCATCTCCGCGGCCATGTCCACGTCGCGGATGCGGGACTCGGAGGCGGAGATGTTCTCCACCGCCACGCCCAGGTTGGCGATGGTGTGCTCCAGGCGGTTCTGCACGGCGCCCAGTGCGGATCTCTGCTCGGAGACCTTGCCTATTGCAGTGTCTATCTTAAGAATGGCATCTCTCGCATCACTCTCGGTGCTCACAGAAATTGTATTGATACCCAGGTGTGAAGCGCCCATGCCCGAGATGGTGAACTGAATGGCATTATCGCCGGTGGTGCTATAAGCACCCACATGAAGGACCATGGTCGCACTGGCATCTTGGGCAACAGTTACTTTGAAGCTTCCGGACAATTCCGGGTTATCATCGTCATTCTCCAGGGCGCTGAGTGCAGAGTTGATGGTGACACGGATTCCGAACCTTGCAAAATATACTTCCTTCGTTTCGAAGCTCGAGGGGACCACTACACCAACCACTTCAGATTCTTGACCTTTAGTCAATGTCAACATGCTTCCAGTTCTTTCATAAGTTAAGGTGTAATCCCCCGATGTGGCTCCGACATTCTCTATATTGCTGATACCCTTCTCTGGCGACAGACCGTTTATATCGATTATCGAAGCAGTCAGGTCCCCATTGAGAAGTGTTTTCTCGTTGAACTTGGTGGATTCCGCTATCCTCGTGACTTCGGCCACAAGGCTATTTATTTCCTGCTGGATAGCCGAGCGATCTGCTTCGGTCAAGGTACCGTTGGCCGCCTGCACCGCCAGCTCCCTCATCCTCTGCAGCACTGCGTGGGTCTCCTGCAGGGCGCCCTCCGCCGTCTGGATGAGGGAGATGCCATCCTGGGCGTTGCGCACCGCCTGCTGCAGGCCCCGCACCTGGCTGCGCAACTTCTCGCTGATGGATAGCCCCGCCGCGTCGTCCGCCGCCCGGTTGATGCGCAGGCCCGAGGACAGGCGCTCCAGGGACTTGGACAGCAGGTTGTCGGTGAGGGTCAGGTTGCGGTGGGCGTTGTAAGCCGCTATGTTCTGGTTGATCCTGAGTGCCATCCGTCATCATCCTCCTTGACGAGTCCTTTCCGGGCCCTTTCGGGCCCCACGGCCTCCTGCCTTCCGCCGGCCTTCTTCGCTTAAGAGGGGCCGGCCGGCTCCGCCCCTCCCTGGGCTTGCCTCACGGTCCTCTCTCCATGGCATCACCGTCCTTCCCTGAACTCTCGAAAGCCTCCTTGCCCATCCTTTCTTCTTATCTCGCCACGAGCAGGGGCGCTCCCCATCCCCCCAGGGGGGGATGGGGGGTCGGTCAAGCGGTGGATTGCTCCCGTTCCAGAGCCGAGGCGGAGCGCATCCTGCCCAGCTGGTTCAACAGTTCCCCCAGCTCCTTCTGCACCTCGGCGGATACGGGTGGGAGTATGGTCAGCCAGAGGAAAACAGCGTTCTCGAGCAGTCCCAACTGCCGGTCGGTGAGTCCCATCCTTGCCTCCTCCTGGGTCAACGTGCATCCCTCCTTGGTCCCTTCGGGAATCCCTTTCCCGTTCACCCCTATCATCGGAACCCCCGCCCCAGGCTCCATCCACCGGATGTCCCAGGAATGCGGGACGGCGGGGGGATTGAGAGGTCCTGGCGGTAGCCACCCCGGGATCGGGGAGGGCGGCGCGAACGGCCACAATCCCCCCAAAGGGGGACTTCCCGTAGCCCAAAGGGTCATTGGTCGGGAGGACGAATCGGCCGAGAATGGCGGCGGCGACAGGAGTCTCGGGAGCCAGGATTGCCGGCGGCAGAAGGAAAGGGGGAAGCATGAGGGTGATGTTCTACTGCGCCAACCCGGCGGGAAGCGGCCATTACCGCTGCATCTACCCCGCCCTGGCCCTGCGCCGCCGGGGTCACGAGGCCGACTGGCGGGTGGGCTTGCCGGTAGACCTTGAAAAACTCCTTCCCACCGACCTCTCCTACGACGTGTACGTGATCCAGATGGCCCAGCAACGGGCCGCCTATCACCTGCTGCGGCGCCTCTCCGAGCTGGGGAAGGTGGGGCTGGTAGACGTGGACGACCACGTGTGGGCCATCCCCTTCTACAACCCCTTTTTCAGGGACTTCCGGGGCAGGGACGGGAAAGCCCACTGGGTGGAGGAGTGTGCCCGGGCGGCGGACGGGGTGATCGTGTCCACACCCGAGCTGGCGGAGCTCTTCTCCGCCCTGAACCCCGACACCTTTCCCCTCCCCAACTGCATCGACCTGGAGGACCCCGCCTGGGATCCCCAGGTGGAGAAGGAGGAGGGACGGGTGGTGGTGGGATGGGCCGGATCCCCCACCCACCTGGAGGATTTCCGTCTTGTGGTCCCTGCCTTGGAGGCCCTGTGCCGACGCCACCCGGAGGTCAAGGTGGCCATTGGGGGCCCGGAGGAGGTCTATGCCCTGCTCAAGGACATCCCCGAGGGCCAGAAGGAGTTCCTTCCGGGGGTACCCTTCCAGGATTACCCGGCCATGCTGGCCCGCTTCGACATCGGGCTGGTGCCGCTCCTGGACAATGCCTTCAACCGCTGCAAGAGCGACCTCAAGGGGCTCGAGTACTCGGTCCTGCACATACCCTTCCTGGCGAGCCCTCTTCCCGCCTATCGCCGGCTGGTGGAGGAGGGGGAGAACGGTTTCTTATGCTCCAACACGCGGGAGTGGCTCTCCCGCCTGAGTCTATTGGTGGAGGACGAGAGGTTGCGCCGCCGTATGGGGCACAGGGCCAGGGAGATCGCGGAGCGGCGCATCAACGACGACTACGCCCCCCTCTGGGAAGGGATACTGGAGGCACTACTGCTGCGCCGCCGGCTGCTCAAAGTGCTCAAGGGGGCGGCGGCGGAGAACTGACGCGGCTCGGGACGCCCGGCGGGACGGGCCCCTGACAGAGTGTGAGAGATGAGACTCCATGGTAAGGTACTTCGTGCCCCACGACAGGGTCAGGGAGAGGCTGAGGCTGGGCACTCCTTCGAGATCGGCTTGGGAGAACGTTGCCTGGACCAAGACGGGGCGAAAGAACCAAAAAACGACCGGAGGTTGAGGGGTTTTCCATGGTACGGTACTTCGTGCCCCACGACAGGGTCAGGGAGAGGCTGAGGCTGGGCGTTCCCTCGAGATCGTTTTGGGAGAGCTCATTCTGGCCCGACACGGGGCGAAAGAGGCGAGTGGCGATCGGAGGTTGAGGGGCTCCATGGTACGGTACTTCGTGCCCCACGACAGGGTCAGGGAGAGGCTGAGGCTGGGCACTCCCTCCGATTTGAGGGAGCTGGAGGAACTGATAAACCAGGGGACCCTGGTGGAGCTGCGCTGCCCCCTCTGCGGGGAACTCCACCTCTCGCAGCTCCGCTTCCTCTCCCCCTTCGCCCCCTGCCCGCGCTGCTCCCGCGGGGCGGAGGGCGACCAGCACGGCGAGCAGCCTAAACCTCAACGAGGGGCACTTTCGGTAGAGATCATCTCAAGGCCACCGGTTACCCTCCTGTTCGCCGCCCTGGGCGACCACCCCCTCTCCCGGCTCTGCCTGGGAGCGGCGGCCCGCGGCCTGAACGGAGGAGACGAGGTGCTGGTGGCCACCGACGGAAGGTCTGCCCGGGACCTGCTTCTGCCCGAAAGTCTCCCCGTACGGGTGCTGGAGACCCCAGGCGAGTCCCATTTCCTGGCCGCGCTGAGCCACGCCCTGCTCGAGGGTAGGGGCGAGTACCTGGCGGTGGTGCGGGAGGGAGTGCTGGTGCAGCCCGGGTGGTTGGAGCCCCTTATATCGGCCCTGGAGGCGCATCCCGAGGCGGCGGTCGCCTCATCCCTGTTATTGGATCGTGGGGGGAGGGTGTTACACGCCGGTTATTCCCTCTCCCTATCCCAAGAGGGAGCCCCCACCTTGGTACCCTTAAGACAAGGGGAGCGACCCGGAACGGAGGCTGAGGTGCAGGAGGTACCAGCCCTGGCCCTTCACTGCTCGGTGGTGCGCCGATCCGTCGCCCAAGAGACGGGTCTTCCCGACGTGAACTCCTACAGACCACCGGGCAACTACGGCGACGTGGAGTGGCTGCTCAAGGCCCGCATGGCCGGGTGGAGGCTGCTTTTGGTCCACACCTCCCGGGCGATGCGGCTGGGAGAGGGACCGACATGTGAAGGTATGGAGCTGGACTCCGGTTCCCTGCGCAACTTGAGGCTGCTCTTGGAGCGCTGGCAGGCTATGGAAAGGCTTGCAGGCCTCCCCTCTTGGGGAGAGCGCTCTCCAGAAACGGCCCCCTCAACGAGCTGACCGAAGGCCAGGCGCCTCAGTTCCTCCCCTGCAGGGGACCCTCCCCCAGTTCCTGGAGGTCCAGTAGGTTCACCCCCATGTGCACCAGGTTGGCCGCCAGTTCCAGGCCCCGGGAGCGGGAAGTCTCCCGGGCCAACGCCGCCGCCCGATCCCTCCAGGGCGCGGCCACCCGCAGGCTATCCCCCTCCCGCTCCAGCATCCCGGCCGAGACCATCTCGTCCAGCACCCTTCCCAGGTCCTCGCCCCGGTACACCATGAAGCGGTACAACTCGGACGTCCCCAGAACGCCCCGTTTAGCGAGCAAGAGCATCGCCTCCAACTTGGGGAGCAGGTCCAACTCCTTTCCCAGGAGGTCCAATATATCCCCGGCTCTGTCGTACCCCGCCAGCTCCCGGGCTCGGGCCAGACGGTCACGGTCCTCCAGCAGATAGGCGAGGACCAGCTTGAGGAGGTCGAAGTCGATGGGTTTCACCAGGTAAGCGTCTGCCCCCCGGTAAAGGGCGGCGTATATGTCCTCCGGCTCCGCCAGGGCGGTGAGACAGATCACGGGCACCTCCCTGAGGCCGCTCTTGCCCCTTATGATGTCCAGGATCCCCAAGCCCCCCAGGACGGGCATGCGCAGGTCCAGCAGAACGGCGTGGGGAAAGGAGGTGTAGAGCAGGTCCAACCCCTGGGTGCCCTTGGAGGCCTCCACCACCTCGTAACCGGCCAGGGACAGGGTGACCCTGACCATGGTGGCCACCGCCGGGTCGTCCTCTATGTAGAGTATCCTCTTTCCCGAACCCGTTGGGGAGCCGTTCACAAGGCTACCTCCCTGTCGTCGATCCCGCCCATCTCGGGGATTCGCGGCCGGAGGGCCTTGCATATCGACCGGCCCTTCGGACCACCCTGCCGATCACGCCACGTCCCCGGGGGCAATACACCAAGAAAAACCCATAACCGTCGTTAGATTAATCGGACGGCTCCCGTTTACCCTTGACCCGGCCCTTCCCCCCGGCGGGTAACCTCTCCTCCAGCAGGCGGTCCAGACCCTCCACTCTCGCCGTGGAGGCGGCCTCGATGTTGGAGCGTCGGATCTCCTCGTACACTTCCTTGCGGTGCACGGGAACGTCCCGGGGAGCCCTGATCCCCAGCCTCACCCGATCCCCCCTTATCTCCAGGATGAAGACCTCTATGTCATCCCCTATGACCACGCTCTCCAGGAGCTTGCGCGTGAGAACCAGCATCCCTGCTCCTTCCGATAGCTCGATCCGCGCCCAGAAAGCCCACGCTCACTGGCCCTGCCGGCCCCCCGTGCCTCCGGGGGCCGTGTTTGCTGCCTCTCCCCCCTCCTGATCCTTTTCCGGGAAGACCGGCTGCCGGATGGGATATTCGGGCTGGGTCACCACCACCTGCTTGGCCTTGCGGTTGTTGAGGTTGACCACCACCGGGCCCCTCAGGTTCACCGTCATCCTTTTCGGGTCGGAGGGCACGGTGACCAAGCAGAAGAGGGAGAAGTTGTAAGGCTCCCGCAACTCCAGGGCCTCCACGTCCTCGTCGGGGATCTCGGGGGAATAATCGGGGAAGAACACCCAAGGGTCCACCACCAGGAAGGCCAGGGAGGGGTCCTCCAGGGACTGGAGCCACATGAAGACCCCCTTGCGGTGGTCCACCAGCACGTAGCGCCGCAGCTCCGGGAATCCGAGAAGCCCTTCCACGAACTCTATCACCTGCTCGGGGCGGAACTCGATCCAACCCAGCTTCTGGCTGTGAAACCTCTCCAGCTTCTCCTCCGCCTCTTTATCGTTCTTCCCCTGCACCGTCCACCTCCGGCTCGAATCCTTATCCTAATATAACCCCGGGTCCATCCCCGTCAACCCGCCCGGCGCGGGCCGTCTCGTTACGCCATCAGATTGGCAGCCTCGCCCCGCATCGGTGTGCTCATCTAAAAGCCCGGCCATCCGATCGGGTGCAGGGCCACCGACTCGGGAGGGAACCTAAGCCCCGGCGCCCGCGAGCCTCGGCGAGGGACCCTTTGCCCGCAAAGCGCTTTGCTCACCCGATCTTCGATCATCTGAGGTAGTCCAGTATGGTGGGCATTATGGCCCGGGCGCTGGCGGCCAGGGAGGCTTGGTAGGCGGTCTGCTTGAACTGGAAATCCATCACCGCCTCGGCCAGGTCTGCGTCCTCCGCCAGGGAGAGCAGCTCCTTGTGCTTCACCACCAACCCGGAGATGACCTCCTCCATCTTCTCCAGGCGATGGACCACCGCTCCCACCACGCCGAGCTTCTCCGTGACCCTGTCCAGGGCAGCGTCCACCTCGGCCAGCAGCTCTCCTCCCACCTGCCTTGTGTCACCCTGCCGGATGGCCGCCGAGAGGTCGGAGAGCAGTTTGAAGAGGCTCCGCCCCTGGACCCCGATGTTCATGAACACCTCGTCGCCGGTGAGGTTGAAGGGCACCGGGGAACCCTCTCCGACGTTCACCCGGATGTGGGCGGAGTTACCCTGATAGACCACGTCGTCTCCATGGCGCACGAAGGGCGGCTCCCCGGACCTGGTGCCGGAGAAGACGTAACGCCCGGAATACCTCTCGTGGGTGAGCTTGAATATGTGCTCGTTGAACTCGTCGATGCGCTGGGCTATGTTCTTCCGGTCGGCGGGAGAGAGGGTGCCGTTGGCCGCCTGGATCACCAGGGTCCTCACCTCCACCAGGGAATCGGAGACCGCCCGGAGGGCGAACTCGGTGGTGGTGACCCACGCCTTCACTTCCCCGATGTTGCGGGAGAACTGCTCCAGCACCATGAGCTGGGCCCGGGAGCTGATGGTGCGATGAGCGGCGGTGGGATCGTCAGAGGGCCGGTTCACCCTCTTGGCGGTGGAAAGCCTTTCTTGGGCCCTCATCAGGTTGTCCAGGCTCCTCTGCAGGTCCGCCAGGACCATCTCGTGGGCCATGCGGTTGGTTATCCTCATCTCCACCCACTCCCTTCGCGTTAAAGAACGGGGCGACAACCCGGGCGATGGGTGCCCACCCGACTCCGAGTCCCGGCGCGCGGAAGGGACACGCCTGAGGCCATCTCTACCGCCGCCCTCACTCGGGAGATTACCATTTTATTCCATGTAAATCCCTTCCTGTAAAAACTCTCCATATTGTAAAACCTCTCCATATCGGAGGATCCTCTGATCCTACCTGCCCACGATCCCCATGTTCTGGATGATGGTGGCAATGGCGTCGTCCATGATGGTCACCGCCCTGGCCGCCGCCTGATAGGCGTGCAGTGCCTCCTGAAGTCGGATCATCTCCTCGTCCAGGTTAACCCCCGAGACCGATTCCCGCCAGCGGCGCACCTGACGGGCGAGCACCTCTGTGTTGTTGGCCTCTGCGAACATGGCCCGGGCGTCAGTTCCCACCCGGGCCACCACACCCCGGTAGTAGTCCAGGAACGTGTAGGTGCCGAACATGGCCGTCTCGTCCCGCAGGGAAGCGATGCGGCGGGCGTTCTCCACGTCTCCCGGCCCACTTCCCAAGGAGGCGGCTATCCCGGAAGGGTCTGCCAGCAGGTCGGGGTTGACCTTTACGTCCCTCACGGTGGAGCCCAAGAAGAACCTCTCGAAAGGGGTGCCCGCCACCGGATCCCCCCTAAGGTCATAGCCCTCGGCGTGCAGGGAGTTAACCCTCGAAGCCAGCGTGGAAACTAAACGGTTGAGCTCCTCCTCCAGGCCCGGCAGGTACTCGTCTCTCATCCTCACCGCCGCAGCCAGGGATCCTCCTCCCAGTTCCACCGGGCGCCCGTCCTGCGCCCATACCAGCCGGTGGAAGCCGCCGGGCATTTGCTGTGCGTCGACCCGGTAGGAAGAGTCCCCGAAGACCAAGGCCCGGTTGCCCACGAAAACGGCTATCTCTCCGTTCTCCTGTTCCACCACCCGCACCGACAGCAACCTCCGCAGCTCCGTCACCAGGCGGTCCCGCTCGTCTATGAGATCGTTGGCGTTGACCCCGCTTCCCGCCATGCGCCTTATCTTTCCGTTGATGTCGGCGATGTAGGCGGCGTGCTGGTTGATGGTAGCCACCGAGCTCACCAACTCGAAGTCGAGGTTGCCCTGGAGAGCGGCGATCTGGCGTCCCAGTCGCTGGAAGGCCCCGGCCAAGGCCTCACCCTGGTAAAGGAGGCTTCGGCGCACCGCCAGGCTGTCCGGGTTGAGGGTGAGCTCCTCCCAACCGTTGAAGAAGGCGGCGAGGGCAGCTCCCAAGCCCTGTTCCCCCGGCTCCCCGAAGATGCCCTCCACCTGGGCGATGACCTCGGCCATCTGCCTCTTCTCCGCTAGGAGCCCCTCCTGTTCCCTGAGCTGACCGTCGACGAAGGCGTCGGCCACCCTCACGATGCGGGCGGCGTCCACCCCGGTTCCCTGCTGGTGCTTCACGTAGAAGTAGAGCGAGTTCTCCAGGGGATAGGGCGGGGAGGTGGAAAGAACCACCCTCTGCCGGGTGTAGCCGGGCGTGGAGGCGTTGGCGATGTTGTGACTGATGGTCTCCATCACCGTGCGCTGGGCTTTAAGCCCGGAGAAGGCTATCTGGAGTCCGAAGAAGGTGGAACCCATCTTCTCACCTCCCCATCTTCCGGGAGCCGGGTATCTCCCAAGGGGTCAAGCCTTTATCGAAGACGACGGAACGCTCCCCTTTCGGGAAACTTGAAATATAACCGGGCTCCAAGAAAGGTTTCCTTGCCGGCCGTCCGGCTCCCTGGGTCCCACGTCCCTGGCCTGGCTCACAGACTGTAAGAGTTCCTTTCGCCCCATCCATCCGTCCACCTCCGGGTGCCGTCTCTGCCGTAGGGCACCCAGCGTCCCGAGGCCTCCGCCAGCACGTCCATGAAGCGGGCCGCTCCCTTTTCCAAAAGGAAGAAGAGCTTCTCGTTGGCGGTCTGCAGCTGGAGCAGCTCCGCCGCCAACTTGCCCGCCAGATCCAGGCAGGCGGTCATCTCCCCTTCCCTCTCCCGATCAAGCCAGCGCACCAAGGTGGCGAAATCGGTGCCCTCAGGCAGGCGCCGGAGACAGCGGGCTACCCTCTCGTCCAAGGCCCGCATCTCGCCGGCCACCGCCAGCAGGTCGCCACCCAGACGGGTAAGCCGTTCCCGCTGCCCTTGGGAAGCGGCATCCCTGATTCCCTCCGCCAGCAGACGTGCCTCCTGTAAAAGGGCCACCAACCGCTCCAGGATAGCTTCCGCCTCATCCCGGACTGACTCAGCTGCGGCGTAAACCTCTCCTTCCATAGGCAAACTCACCGTTCGCATCCTCCACGTCACCGCACCGCCGCCAATCCTGCGGTGGGGACCGGTCAGGCGCTACCTCCCGAAGGCCTCCTCCTGCATGGCCCGACATGAGACCACTTGTTCCCGGAGACGCCCACCTTCCGGTGACCGCGGACATCCGGTCGCCAAAACCGCCTTTGCCTGCATCGCTTATCCTCAGCCTCGCACTTGCTTCCACGTTCCCCGAGTCATCCCGCCTGATCCAAAATCCTCTTGCGCTCTTTAGCATCCAAAACGCAGCCCGCGCGCCGAAGTCCTTCCGATCTCCCCCCTCCTCGGGATCTCGCCCTCCAGGGGGGATGCCCTCATTCCTCCCGGCGGGCCTTTATGGTCCTAAGGGAATACATGCCTTCCCGGGTCACCGTTTCCCGATAAATCTCCCGGGCCATCTTCCTCACCTTGGCCTCGCACTCGGCGCAGCGCTTTCCAGAGCTGATCTCCTCCCCGCACATCTCGCAGCGCAGGACCACGCTGTCTCGCGACCGCAAAACGAGCCTGCCCTCGCGGATGAACTTCTCCACCACCTCAGCGGGTATCTCCAGGCGCTGCACCAAGTCCATCACCCCCAGGCCGGGGTTGCGGTACAACTCCTCCTTGGCCCTTTTGAGCATGCGCTCCTCCTCCTCCCGGCACTCCTCGCACAGCCGGCTGGAGA
>JACVJK010000048.1 GCA_015711955.1 Actinomycetota bacterium
CCACAGTGAGGCACCCAGCCCCACGGCCAATGCCAGCGGCAGCCGCATCTTCCAGCCTGAGGCGAAGGACATGAGGACGCTTCCCCATATCAAGATAAAATGCAACGGTATTATCCAGCTGGCGTCTGACATGACAAAACTTTTACCTTCCCCACCTATCTGCTCGATGTTATTCTTGTTAACAAATGGGGGAGTTGTAAAGTGCGGGGAAGGAACGCGCATGTCCAAGGGGGAGAAACGGGCCTTTTGACGAGCGAGTCGGTTTTGGCCTTTCCCGCCCTGAGCTTGTGAAAGGAGGGTGCAAATTGAACAACTTCAGGGAGATCAGGAAGGACCTGGAAAGGCTGGCAGAGCTGGCCAATCGGTTGAAGGAGCTTGCCTCGGCACTGCGGGGCGAAAGGGGAGAGGAGGTCCGGGAGCAGCTAAAGGCTAGGGGCAGAAGCGCCGGGTTGGGACTTTGCATGGCCGTGCTGGGAGCGGGCATGGCTTTGGTGGCATCCATCTATTTGATGGTGGTGGTCATCCTCATCCTCGACCTGATCTTCGGGCGCCTATGGCTCTCCTCGCTCATAACCGTCTTCGGGGCCCTCATCATCGGCGGCATATTGGCGCTGCTGGGCATCAGGAAGACTCGAGGCGCCATTTCCGAACTGCCTGCGGTGGGGGGAGGGGTGTTTGAGGAGATGAGAAAAACGGGGGACGAGATAATGGAAACGGTGAGCGATCTTCAGCAGGTGGCCAAGAAGGAGGTGGAGGCGAGCAAGGCAAGGGCGAGAGAGATAGCCGTGGCCACCATGGAACTCGCCCCCTATCTCCTGGGGATGTATCTTACTTTTAAGATCATGAAGGGGACGGTAAGCCTTTTGCGCTCCCGGGGAGCGGAAGACTGGGAAGGCTGAGGGGAATCGGCTCTCGGGATCTTCGATGCTCGGTCAGGGCAAGAGGACAGAACCCGTGTCCCACCCCTCGTTTATCATGGATCATGTGATCAATTTCCCTATAGAGGCTGAATCAGTCAGAGAGGCCAAATCTCGTCGGCGGCGCCCACCCAGGCAGGCGCGCTGCCGGGACAGGCGACAGGGGACGGCACTTCGGGCTTGCGGGGTCGCTAAAAGGTGGCCGGGGTTGTCCGGGCGCTCGACTTTCTCCTGTCGGAATGAGTGAGGCGAGCGACTTGAGGCTTGAAGCGGTGAAAGAAGATGAATTATTCCCACAGCCTGTTGGAGACCTACGAGACATGTCCCCTCAAGTTCAGGCTCATATACGCGGACCGGGTGAGGACGGAAAGAAAAAGCGTGGAGGCCTTTATGGGCTCCCTGGTCCACGAGACCATGGAATGGTTGTATCGACAGGTGATCATGACCCGGGTGCCTTCCCTGGAAGAGGTTGAGTCCTACTTCACCCGCCGCTGGGACCGGTTCTTCCACGACAAGATCTTCGTGACCCAAAGGGATTTCACTCCCGGAGACTATCGAGAAGCGGGCCTGAAGTGCCTGCGGTCCTATTACCTCAGGTATCACCCTTTTGACTCGGGTAAACCGGTCTGGCTGGAGAGGAAGGTGGTGGTGCCCATCGGGCTTTCCAGCCGGCAGGCTCGGTTCGTGGGCGTGGTGGACCGGCTGGACAGCCTGGGAGGGGGGAGGTACGAAATACACGATTACAAGACCGGTGCCCGATTCCCCACCCTGGAGGACTTGGAGAGGGATCGACAGCTGACCCTTTACCAGCTGGCGGTGGAGAACAGCCTCCCAGACGTCAAAGAGGTGGTGCTGGTCTGGCACTACATGCTCTTCGACGAGGAAGTGAGGCTGAAACGCAGCTCGGAGGACGTCCGCCGCGCCGTCCAGGAAGCCACGGAGCTGGTCATGGAAATAGAGAGCAGAAAAGACTTCCCGCCGAAAGAAGGAGACTATTGTGACTGGTGCGAGGTTCAGGAGTTCTGCCCCAAAAGGAAGCATCTGTATCTGGTAAACGCCGACACCGCGCCTGAATTGGGGTACGACCGGGGAGCGAGACTGGTGGACGAATACGCCCGGTGGAAGGAGGCAAGGGACGAGGCGGAAAGACAGCTCAAGAGGTTGAGAGAGGAGATACTCGAGTTCTCCTCCTTCCATCAAGTGGACAACATCTACGGGACCGGCCACATGCTGAAGATCTCCCGAGGCGAGCGGTGGAAGTTGCCCTCCTCGGGAAGCGAGGAGAGGGAAAGGATGGCCGAATATCTGAAGCTTTTGGGATTGTGGGAGAGGGCCAGCGACATAAGCGAGTCCAGGGTGCTCGAGCTTTTGGGGGAGCTGGCGGAGACCGACTTGGGAAGGCGCCTTCGTTCCTTCTTAAAAAAGGAGGAGACGACGGTGTTCCGGATAACCCGCCGGGTTGATGTCGAGGATTGACCCCCCATTCGTTCCCCACTTCCTTTGACCCACTGCGTTGCTTCCCCTTGGTCCAGATGTTTTCCCAGAGCATGGGAGGCGAGATAAAGGGGGCCGTCTCGTGAAAATGCCGTTTCTTTTTGAAAAACGCCCTCGTGAAGAGAGCGGTGACCATCAGGATTAAGGGGTTTCCGTCGTTCCTTTTATGCCTCGCTTTGATCAGAGGTTCGCTGGAATGGTTCAAGTTTCATCCAACAGGAAACCGCCGATGACCTCAGCCGCTTTCCGGGGGCACTGGAGGGTCAAGCCGTGCCCCGCGTCTGGGATCATCACGAGAGAGGATTCGGGAATCCTTTCGGCAAGTATACGGGAGTTCTCAGGGGGTATTATCAGGTCCCGATCGCCGGTGATGACCAAAGTGGGGCATTCGATCCGGGGCAGCCGGCCGTAAGAACCCCACTGGGCCACCGCCTCTACCTGCTTGGCGTAGACATGAGGAGATACGGGGGCGCTCATGTAAATCCTCACGAAGCTTTCCTCCAATCCAGGGCGTTCCTTAAGGTGCTCCGGGGGGAAGAGAAGCCATGCGGTGCCTCGAGCCACAACCTCCAACGGGATTCCTTCCTTAGGGGAGTTGATGAGGTCAGCTATCTCCGGTTGAGGCTGAATGGCTTCGCGGCCTCCGCAGAAGGTGGATATGAGCACCAACTTTTGAACCAGCTCGGGACGGGTGAGAGAGAGTTCCTGGGCGACCATCCCTCCCATGGAAAAGCCAGCCACAAAGGCCTTCTCCCAACCCATGGCCTCCATCAGGGCGGCGGCATCTTCGGCCAGGACGGGGATGGTGTAGGGACCTTCTGGCAGACTGGATCTCCCGGCTCCACGATGGTCATAGGCAAGGAGTCGCAAGCCTTGGGAAAGAAAGCCCAGGAATTCCTCGCCCCACCAATGCACGTTGCCGGCAAGCCCCATGATGAGCAGAAGGGGAGGACCGTCTCCCGCCGCGAGATAGTGGATGTCGGCGCCGTTGACTTTCACGAACCCGAAGGTGGCCTCCATCGATTTCTGCTCCTATCCGGGCAAAGCGTTCAGGAGCGGCCTCCGCCTGACCGCTGCCTTTAAGACTCGTGTGATCATTGAGTCATGCCTCGATCTGGACAGTGCCCATACTAATTCAAGCATTCCCAGCGGGCAAGGTGCGTTATATCTCCTGTCGAGACCGTGTCGGCCCTCGTCCGGGTTCACCAACGGCGTTCCTGCTTTAGTCACCGCTCCCTGTCCTCACAGGACGAAGGTTGTCCATTCCCATGGGCCCGCCGAGTGGAGCTGTGCTGAAAAAACGAGGGGCTGGGCAAGGAATGCCGATAAGGTGACCCGGGGTCATGGGAAGTTCTCTGGACCAATGGTAGACCCTCGATCAAGGCGGATAAGGACCCAGAAAGCCACAGTCTGCCCCGGCGCGTGGAACAACAAAACCCTCCCGCCATAGCGCCCCTGGGGCGTTTTGGCGCTGAGCTAAGGTTTTGATCCTGTCTTATCCTCTACGGGGCAAGGGACTCCTGACCCGCACCAAGAGGGTAAGGCCCGCCAGAGAAATTCCAGCGGCCACCAAATACATGACGGTATAGCCGTGGGCGTCCGCCAGCGGCCCCAGGGCCAATCCGCCCAGGCCCACTCCCAGATCGAATACGGCCATGAAGATGCCCAGTGCCAACCCCCTCTTTTCCGGGGAGGTGCGGTCGAGAAGGAGGGCGGAGAGCGTGGTGGGCACGTAGGCGATCCCCAAGGCGTAGACGAAGGATCCCAACAGGAAAAGGGATAGGGAGCGGGCAATGGCCAAAGTCACCATGCCAATGAAGGCCACCGTGCCGGAGACCGAGATCAACAGCAGTCGCGGTAGGCGCTCTGCCCACCTTCCCGCCGCCAGCCGGAAGGCGATCAAAGTGAGGGCGAACACCACGAAGAAGAGTTCCCCACGGCCATATCCCGCATCTTGGCTGGATAGTACCACGAAGGTGGTCAGGGCCCCTATGGTAATGGTGAACCCCCCCGTGGTGGCGTAAATGGGCCAGTTAGGCGAAGGATTTTCGCGGCCGACCTCTTGGTTTGAGGGGTTTTCCGGTCCCCTCTTCCCGGCCTTGGGAGCGGCGGTGGCGAGCAGGAAGGAGATCAAGCCCACCACACCTGCCAAAAGATACACCGAGTCATAGCCGAGGCGGGACTTCATGGCCTCCGCGAGGGGTGGGGCAACGGCGATGGCGGCGTCCACCGAGATGAAAAAGGCGGCGACGCCCTGCAACCTTTTGGCCGGTGGCGCCAGGTCTCCCACCAGGGCATAGGCCGCCGTGTTGAAAGCCGCTAGGCCGAATCCGTTGAAGAACCTTACCAGGAAAAGGGGCAGGGCCACGTCGAAGGCGGCGTACAAGAAGTTGGTCGCGGCAAGGACCAGGGTGCCGGCCAGCAATATGTGGCGCCTACCCAGGGTGTCGCTGAGTCTTCCCAGTAAAGGGCGGGCGAGGGCGGCTACCACCATCATGGACATGAGCGCCCCGATGAGGCTGTTGGAATACCCTTTTTGCTCGAGATAAAGGGGAAGTATTGGCACGATGAGATAGATGGAGAAAAAGGAGAGGAAGTTGCAGGACAGTACGATGATGAAGTCCCTCCCCAAAAGCGAATCCTTGTTCATCTCCGAACCTCGCCCGTCATCGATCGATTGCTTCCCGTATTCTACCGCTTTTCCACGGCGACCGAGGGGTAGTGCGCCACTTAAACGCGGGCGACAGGGAGGTGGATGTGAGAGGTGCAGGATTTCACGAGAAGTTCTGGGTGATGTAGACCCTGCCGTCGTCGCTGATGTATATCCCGATGCCTTCTCGGGTGAAAGGAGTGAGGATGTTCTCCCGGTGCCCTGGACTCTGCATCCAGCCTTCCACCGTGCTTTTGGCTATCTCTTCCAGATCGCAGAACTCGTAGGAATATATCTCTCCCGAGTCCTTGTCGTAGGTGTATGAGCGGACTATGTTGTTGAGGAACAGGTTTTCTGCTCCTCCGTACACCACGTTTCCCACCCTGGTGCTCTTCTGGTAGCCGTTTTCCCTGTATCGGTCGGCAAAGTTCTTGCCCTCCGGGCTCACGTGATCGAAGTAGTTCCTCCTGGCCATATCTACGCTGTGCTTATAGGCGATAGCGGCCAGGTCCGCATCCCACTCAAGGGCCCGAAGCCCGTGGCGGTGCCTCTGTTCGTTGGTGAGCTGGTGGATGCGGGCCGCCAGCTCTCCTGCTCGCTGGCGCATCTCGGCAATTTTCTCCGCCAATTGTTCCTGGGGGTTCCACCCTTCGTGAGCGTCCCTTCCCGGGCTGGTTTCGCGAATCACTTTCACGCCGCATCCAGCAAGCAGAGTGAGGGGGAGGATGGACGTGGCCAATAAGGCGATGAGGAGGACAGCCAGAAAGAACCCCTTCCCATTGCGGCGATTTTTTTCCCGCTTCCAAGATCCCATCGACTTCACCTCCAAGCCATAATAGCAGAATGGGATACCTGGGGCTCATTGCCCATGTTTATAATGGGATGAACCCCCGGTCCATCGCCGTAACGGGCTAATTTAGGGGGGACAAAGGGTTCTGGAAAGATGTAAAGCGGGGAGGTGTTCCAGATGAGGATCTGCCTGGTGGGCGCGGGTTCGCTCGGGACTATTATCGGAGCCCTTCTTGCCAAAGGAGGCGAGGACATCGTCCTGGTAGACACTAATCAAGAGCACGTGGAAGCCCTCAATAAGAGTGGTGCAAGGATCGTGGGGCACATGGAGGCCACCGTGCCTGTGAAGGCGATCACCCCTGACATGATGGAGGGGATTTACGACTTGGTCATATACCTCGTGAAATCCACCCACGATGACCAGGCTTTACCCGAGATCCTTCCCCATATCGACGAAAAGAGCGCCGTGATAACCCTTCAAAACGGGGTTCCCGAAGAGAAGGTGGCCTCAGTGGTGGGCCGGGAGAGGACGCTGGGAGGGGCCGTGGGTTGGGGGGCCACCTGGCGGGGCCCAGGAGTGTCAGAGCTGACCAGCGAACCGGAGGCCATGACTTACGACATCGGAGAGCTGGACGGGACCATAACCGAGCGGATCCAGAAGGTGAAGGAGATTTTGGACAAGGCGGGGAAGGCCACCATCACCACCAACCTTATAGGGGTGAGATGGACCAAGCTCTTAGTAAACGTGGCCATGAGCGGGATGAGCGCCGCTTTGAACTGCACTTTCGGCGAGGTTTTGGACGACGAGAAAGCATTGAGGGCGGCCATCTCCATCATGGTGGAGACCATAAAAACTGCCCAAGCGCTGGGCATCGAGATGGAACCCATCCAAGGGGTGAACCCCACGGTGCTCGTCGACGTGATAAAACAACACGGGGAGGAGGCGGCCTTTAGCGTGGTCAGGGCGATATACGCTCCCCATCGCGATCTCCTGGCCAGCATGCTTCAGGACCTGCGCAGGGGGTTGGAGTGCGAGGTGGAGGCCCTAAACGGATACCTTTCCCGTAAGGCTCGAGAAGCCGGTGTCCCGACTCCCGTGAACGACAAGGTAACCGAGATCATTCGGGGCATCCAAGAGGGCAGGTTCCCGCTCAGCTTCGGCAACCTGGACATGATAGAAGTGAGGCCGCTGGAGGAGATCGTTTAGCACTCGTGCGTGATACCTGTGAGGCATCTGGCGATCTTTTCCCTCCCTTTTGGACCGTTCTTGACCGTCCAATGCGCAAGAGCGAGCAGGAGGATGGAAAATTATGGAACACAATAACGACCTAGAAGCTTTGAAGCAGGCAATGATGCAAGCCCTCAATTCCTCACCTTATTACCGGTTGCTGGGCATGGAAGTGCTCGAGCTCGGAGAAGGCAAAAGCAAGCTCCGCATCAAGGTGAGGCATGACCATCATAACCTTTACGGAATACTGCACGGGGGAGTGATCGCTTCCCTTCTCGACTCCACCTGTACCATAGCCTTGGCCTCCTTGCTTAGGGCGGGCGAAGCTGCCGTGACCGTGGACCAGCGAATAAATTATATTTCCAACGTTTCCCAAGGAGAGATCTACGGTGAGGGGAGGGCGATACACCGCGGCAGGTATACAGGGGTTTCTCAAGGAGAGGTGAGGGATCAGGAGGGCAAGCTCATCGCAGTGGGCATGGCCACCATCTTCATCATAAGGTCGGGGGAGGGCGAAAAGCTGATCCAGGGTAGCTGATCCCCTGGAGCTATTCCTCTCCATGTCGTCCGGATAACCTCCGGGACGTCGCGCGCCTCGCTGGGGACTGGGAACCTCCACTCCCTCTGTTTCCCAAAACCTCTTGCCTCCACGCCTACCTGAATGTGGGTCTGCCTCAGGACTTTAAGGTCGCTCCCGCGTTTACCTTCCCAAGGTCCCCATTTTCAAGGTCCCCATTTTAAGATATATGGTTATAGGTGACATTCTAGTACTATAAAAAAAATTCGGGAGCGGCTGTCGAATGGTAATCCTGGGGGTCGGATGAGGTTATGGTGCTTTCGCGGTCCGGGTTTCCTCATGTGGCAGAGCGTGCCATGCGTATATCGCAGGGCTCGTCACTCTTTCGCCGCCAAAGCGAGACATGACAGCTTTAGTGGTCGAGGGAGCTTTGCAAACGAGGTTTTTTGCCGCCGGGGAAGACGAGGAGGTAGGCCATGGAGTTGAAAGGATACGGTTTGCTGGCGGAAGCACTGTATCGGGCCGGGGTCAGGTTCGTGGTGGGAAGGGACAGCGACGGTCTCGGCCCCTGCTTTTCCGATATGAAAAGGAGGGAAGGGGTCATCGCGTTGACCCCTAAGGGTGACATATCCGGGGCTTTCATGGCCTACGGCAACACCTACTACCGACACTATCCTGCGGTGGTCTTGGCCTCCACGCCAGCGGACATGGTGAACTCTTTGGCCGGGATGGGAACTGCTTGGGGGGACAAAATACCAATTTTCATCATCACTTTGAAGAAAGAAAGGGTGACCGGTTTCGCTCTCCCGGGCGATGCCCAGAGGGTTTTTCTCCGCCCCTTCTGTAAATGGAGCGGGGAGATAAGGAAGGCCGTCGACATCCCCCGGGTGGTGGGCCAGGGTTTCCGAGAGGCGGGAAGGGGCTGCCACGGCCCCATCCACTTGGACGTGGACGAGGACGCGCTGCGGGAGACCGTGGGCCTTCCCGCAGAAAGGGTCGGCGAGTTCGTGGACAGGGGATTGGGGGACCTTGAATTCAGGGTGGTGGAGGGAGACGAAAGGCTCATCGAGAAAGCTCTCAAGCTTTTGCGGGCGGCGGAGAGGCCTCTATTGTTGGCCGGAGGCGGAGTCGTGCACGCCCAGGCATGGGAAGAGATGGACGCGCTGGTTAGGGCCCTGGAGATTCCAGCCACCACTTCCATGGCGGGCGAGGGGTGCGTATACGGTGACAATCCCTTCTTCATCGGCGGGCCCAGTTACGTGGGAGGTGAATCGTTTCACCGAGCGGTGCGCCGGGCGGACGTGGTCATGGCGGTAGGGGCTTCCCTTGGGGGATTGGAGGGTTTTGGAAGGCCTCCTTTCTGGAACCCCGACATCAGGTTCATCCAGGTGGAGGTTGATCCAGCTCGCGTGGCCCTGAACGTCCCGGTGGAGGTGGCAATCTTGGGAGACGCCAAGGCCGTCCTCGCGAAGATGCTGGAGATGGTGAAGGCGGGCGCCTATAAACCCAATCCCCTCCACAAGGTCTGGTTGGAACACCTCCTTTGGGTCAGGAAAAGGTGGAGGGAAAGGGTGGAAAAAGAGGCTCATGGAAGATGGCCGGTTATCCATCAGGGTTTCCTGGCCAGGACGGTCAAGGAGAACTGCCCCGAGGGTACCTTCTTCGTCATCGATGGCGGGAACACCGCTCTTTGGGCTGGGATGTTCTGCATGGACCACAGGCCTAAGAGCGCCCTTTTTCCTGCGGGTATGGGCACTTTGGGATCGGGGATCCCTCTGGCCATTGGCATCAAAGCCGCCGACCCGGAAAGGCCACTGGTGGTGATGCAGGGGGACGGCTCGTTCTTGTACAACGTCCAGGAACTCGTCACCGCCCGGGAGATGGGTCTTTCCTTCGTGATCGTGGTCTTCAACGACGGTACATGGAACATGATCAAGGGAGCCCAAGACCTCTTCTTCGGAGCCAGGAGGTTCGGCTCCATGCTGGGCGACATCGACTACGCTTCCATAGCTAGGGGCCTCGGATGCTACGGGCGTAGGGTGACCCGGGCGGAGGACGTAGCCCCTGCATTCCGAGAGGCCTTGGAAGCGGGCGGTCCGGCGGTGGTGGACGTGGTGGTGGATCCGGACAATTTCCCCGAGAACCTCATCAGCTTCGCGGTGGTGGAGTTCGAGGGAGTACCCATAAATCCGCTTCGGGCGGTGGGGATCCCCAAGATGAAGATCGACCGTCGGTTGATAAGTCGGGCGAAATATGCGTTGAACGTCCTTTTGGACCTCGACCTTCGCTGAGGGGGTGGAGACAGATGAAGTTTCTCAACGGTGGAGACCTTGTAGCCTTGACCCTGGCCCAGGAAGGCGTGGAGTTATTCGTCGGGATAGTGGGCGGCCAGCTACTCCCTTTCTTTGACGCCGTGGGCAGAGATCCCCGACTCCGTCTGGTGGTGCCCCGCAGCGAGGCGGCGGGGGCAATGATGACAGATGGATATTCAAGGTCATCGCGGCGAGTCTCGGTTAACATGTCCACGGTGGGTGCAGGAGTCATATACGCCGCAGCGGGCACTGGTTACTCTTGGGGGGACCACGTTCCAATCCTGTCCATATCACCTCAGGTGCAGAGTTGGAAGATGTATCCAGCTCAGGAGTCGCTTCAAGGTTGTTACCAGGGCGACATGATGGAGGGCATCACCCGCTGGCGCTGCATCGTCTATAACTGGAAGAGGATCCCGCAGCTCATCAGCCGAGCCGTTCGAGAGGCGCTTTCCGGCGAGATGGGTCCCGTGCACGTGGACGTCCCGGTGGACGTCTTCTACGAATTCCATCCTGTCACCGAAAAAGGCTTGAAGAGGCTACTCCCACCGCCAGGGACCACCCGCTTCAGCGGAAGCTACTTCCCTGAGGCCTCCACATTGAGAGAGGCTCTATCGATCATGGAGAGATCGGAACGCCCACTGATCGTGGCGGGAGCTTGCGTGATGAGGCACGGCGCTTGGGATGCCCTGGCGAAGTTGGCCGACAGGTTTGAGGCGCCCGTCATATCGACCCGGGGAACCATTTCAGTGGCGGTTCAGGAAGACCCCTTCTATGCGGGCATCATGGGCCACGCTGCCTTGCCGGTTGCGGAAAGGGCACTGAGGCAGGCTGACTTGGTGTTGGCCTTGGGGACCACCCTGGAAGAGACGGCGGAGCTGGTGGACAGGGTGGACGGGGACAGGGCCCTTTTGGTGCAAGGCTCGCCCGAACCGGAAAGGCTCGGCGTGTTCAGCGAGGTGAAACTGGGGCTGGCTGCGGACGCCGTTTCATTGTGTCGGTCCTTGGCCGAGGGCATTGTTGGGGAGTCGTCAATCCGACGAAGTTGGACCAGGGCATGCCGGGAAGAATATCTTCGTTCCTGCGAGGTCTTGGCCTCCGACGCCGAGGGCGACAGTGTAGGGCGAGCGGTTGTAGCTCTGGGCAGGGCTCTTTCCCCCAAGGACCGATTGGTCTTGGATGGTAGGAGTTCTTTTTACTGGGGCTCCGTTCTCTGCCCTCCGAGGGCTCACAACAGCCGCTTTTTCTCCGCGGGCTTGGAGGGCTGTGGATATGGACTCCCCATGGCCCTCGGCGTGAAGCTGGCTTTCCCCCAGGACCGGGTGGTGGCCCTGTGCGATACCGAGGCCCTCTTCCAGCATCTAAGGGAGTTGGAGACCTCCCGGCGGGAATCCATTCCGGTGGTGGTGGCGGTGGTGGGTGAGCCACATGACTGGAGGTCCGTAGCCGAGGGTTTCGGGGTCTCTGGCTACAGCATCGCCACGGAAGGGGAGCTCCTAGACGCCCTTAGGGCCCATGGCGAGGGAGCGGGGACAGTGGTTTTGGACCTCACAGGTTTCGGAAGTTGATCATGACGGGCAAGTACGGGATTCCTGCACGTTGCTGGACTTTGTGCTGAGGGAGGACGAAGAAAGAGGGGAAGGCATTTCGTGCCTCCCCCTCTCGATGTCGCGCACCTGACTGGAAAAACCGACCAAAATCTCTGGGCCGAAGGCCTACCAAATGGTCTTTTCTTCCACGGGCTTAGACTCGATCTCCCCCTCTCCTTTGGCCTCGGGCTTGCTCTCCTCCGAGACCGCGGAAGTTTCAGGCGCGGGAGCAGACAGCACCTCTTTTTCCACATCCCGCAGCAGAGCCTTCTTGGCTTGAGTTTCCAATTCTTGGATAAGGGAAAATCCCTTTTCCATGACTTCCCTCATCTGGGGTATCTGTTCCACGATCTGATCCCTTATAGCGAAAAACGAGGAGAGAATGCTCTCCTTTTCCTTTCTCATCTCCTGAAGTATCCTCTCGCTTCTCTCCTGAGCCCTCTTTATGATGGCCGCGGCTTGGTTTCGGGCTTCTTGGAGTATGTCCCCGGCGCTCTTCTGAGCGCTGGTGAGAGCTGTTTGGAGGGTTTGCTGCATGTCCTCGTAGTGAAGGACCTTGGCCTTCATGGCCTCCAGCGTCTCTTCGAGTTCCTTGACCCTGTTCAAGGCTTTTTCCAATTCATCGGCCACCAAGTCCAGAAAGGAGTCCACTTCCTCCTTGTCGTATCCCCCTGTAGGTACGGTGCGGAATTCCTTCAGATGGATGTCCATGGGAGTGATGGCCACCTTCATCTCCTCCTTTACTTCCTCAGGCCTTCACGTCGGCGTCGAACCGGAAAAATATCCCCCAACCCTTTAGATTGTCCAATTCCCTTCCATCAAATTATACATGGTAGCCGAGACATATTGTATCAGCAGAGGCTCCCGTTAACAGAGGTAAGGGGAACTTTGAGATAATGATGTGGTTTCCCGCCGACGGCGTGGGCCCGATTGTCCGTTGTACAGCTTACGTGGCTATGTACGGAAACACCGGCTGGTGATAGCCGTTGATTATATATATATTATAAGTCTAATGTGGGGATGACCGACGATGTCGGGGGTCTCGTAAGGCAGGTTCATGCGGTAGGTATCCGTGTTTCTCGTGAAGGGGGAGGTCAGGTGAGTCCCATTAAGTTCAGAGGATCAAGGTTTTTCAAGCCCAACGTGGAAAAACTCGAGGCCAAAAGGGACGTGGAAGGACTCATTTCGGCCTTGAGCCACGAGGATCAGAGCATAAGGGTCAACGCGGCGCTTGCCTTGGGCAAGTTGAAGAACGCCGGTGCCGTTAAGGCCTTGGTGGAAGCTCTTCGGGATCCCGACGAGGACGTTAGGTGGGCGGCGGCTTGGTCCTTAGGGGAGATAGGCAAGCCGGCGGTCAGGCCCCTCGTGCAGGCTCTCAAGGACGAAGAAGGTGAGGTGCGCTGGAAGGCGGCTTGGGCCCTGGAAAAAATGGGAAGACAAGTGCTCGATTCGCTCCTGGATGCCTTTTCCACGGAAGAAGGGGAGGCCAAGTCCAAGCTTGCCATGGTGTTGGGCTCCATCGGGGATGTGAGGGCTGTGAGGCCGCTGGTACAAGCCCTGGGACATCCCGATGAGTCGGTCAGGTGGGGAGCGAGATGGGCCTTGCAGAAATTGGGCGGGGCGGTGGTGCGTTCTTTGATCAAGACTGTGGAGGAGGACGAAGATCCTCAAGCGAGGGCGGACGCAGCGGTAGCCCTCGGCGTCATCGGGGACAGCTCAGCGGTGCCCACTTTGATAAACGCCCTTTCCGATGAGGATCAAAGGGTCAGGGAGAAAGCGGAGCGAGCACTGGTGGAGATCGGCGACAAGAAGGCCATACCCTCCTTAGAAGGCATGCTTAAGCATGGCGACGAGAAGGTTAGGGAGCATGCTCAGAGAGCCTTGTCCGGGTTGGGATGGGCTCCGAGGGATGAGGCGGAGAGGCTGGATTTCTACCTCAAGCACGGCAACTGGGCCCAGGCCCTGAAACTGGGCGATGAGGTGATCCCGCAGGTGATGAAAGCCCTCGCAGAAAGGGGTGCTGATGCGAGGAAGGAAGTGGCCGAGATCATCTCCTCTCGAGGCCATAGCGCCAAGGTGCAGGTGATGAAACTCCTCACCAGTGAAGATGAGGTTACCAGGAGAGAGGCCTCCATTCTGGCTCGGGATCTCGCCGAGGAGTCCCATCTTGTTTATCTGAGAGAGGCTATGGAAAGCGATGACCCGGTGGTTCGAAGGAACGTGGCTCTGGCAATGGCCCGAACCAGAACGCCAGAGGCGGTGGAGGCGCTCGTTCGCGCACTTCAGGATGATGACGTGGAGGTTGGGAAGGCGGCCTCCTGGGCCTTGGGACGCTTGGGGGACCTGTCGGTAGGAAGGTTGATTGAGGCCCTCGACTCACCCAGCGCACAGGTGAGGAGGGGTGCGGCTTGGGCACTGGGGGTTATAAAGGACGCGCGCGCCGTGGAACCCTTGATCCGAGCCCTGAAGGACCCTGACGAGAAGGTGAGGAAGGGCGCCGCCTGGGCTTTGGGAGAGATTGGAAAACCGGCGGCAGAGGCCCTTTCCCGCGGCTTGGAAGACCCGGAGATCCGGGAAGCGGTTAGAGACATCTTGGAGAAGATCGGCTGGGAAGAAAAAGAAGCCGTCTTTACCGCGGGTGAAGCCACGGAAGAGGCGATGGAGGAGATCCCGCCCATACCCATAATCCAAGAGACGGAGGAGATCGTCACGGAGTTACTGGACAGGATGGGGATCGCGAAAGAAGAGAAAGAGGACCGCGCAGAGTTGCTCATAGAACGTCAGGATTGGGACGGCTTGCTGGAGCTGGGGGAGCAGGCGGTACCCGCGCTGATAGACGCCCTGAAGGACCCCGATCCTCAGACGAGATCCAAAGCGGCTTGGTGTTTGGGGGTTATAGGGAGCGAGCAAGCCCTGGAGTCCCTCGTGCAAGCCTTGGGCGACCCATCCCGGGACGTGCGCTTGAGCGCCGCCGGGGCCCTCAAGAAGATGGGAGAGTCCGCGTTGGAACCCTTGATCAACGCCTTGAGAGAGGGCGATGAGGAGCTGAGGAAAGAGTCAGCCCGGGTCCTGGGCGACATTGGAGATACCAGGGCCATTCAGCCTTTGGTGCAGGCCTTGACGGACCAGGACGAAAAAGTCAGAGGAAGGGTTATCGCTTCTTTGGTCAAGCTGGGCGAGCCGGCGGTATCGTTCTTACAGGAGGCCGTCCGTTCGGGAAGTGAAGAGCTGAGGAGGATGGCCAACCTGGTGTTGGTAAAGCTGGGAAGGAAACGTCCGGAAGAGGTGGAAGCCCCCATCCTGGTTCCCGAAAGCGGGGAGTTGTCCGAGGAGGACATCGTGGCCTCCCTCATAGAAAGAGGGGATTGGGAGCAAGTGGCGACATTGGGAGCGGTGGCATTCCCCTCCCTTTTGGTCGCACTGTTGCACGAGGACCCCGATCGCAGAAAAGGGGCGAGTTGGGCTCTGGGGGTCATGAGAGACGAGAGAGCGGTGGAACCCCTGGTGAAAGTATTAAGGGAGGATGAGCCTCAGGTGAGAAGGGCAGCTGCTTGGGCGTTGGGGGTGATCGGCGATCCCCGAGCCGTGCCTCACCTCATGGATGCCCTTAAGGACGAGGACCCAGAGGTGCGCAGGAAGGCCGCCTGGGCTTTGGGGGAGATCGGCGACGAAAGGGCTAGAGACGCTTTGGTGCAGGCCTTGCAGGATCGGGACACGGACGTGAGGCGGGTAGCCTCCCTGGTGCTGGAGAGGTTGGGATGGGAACCCACGGAAATGGTGCACGAGATTCGTGCCATGATCGCCTCCAGGAAATGGGACAGCTTGGCCGGCATGGGTGAGGTGGCAGTACAGGCCCTTATCGAGGCCCTGGAGGACGAAGACCCGGAGACCAGGGAGAAGGCCGCCTGGGCCCTGGGAGAGATCGGTGATCTCCGGGCAGTCGAGCCCCTTATAAACAAGCTTAAAGACCCATCGGTGTCCGTTCGCATTAAGGCTGCGTGGTCATTGGGGAAGATTGGCGACGAAAGGGCCAGGGCTCCTTTGAGCCGAGCCCTGCAGGATGAAGATGAGGAGGTGAGGATACAGGTGAGCGCGATCCTCGCCTCCCTGGGATGGGAACCGGCGGCGGAGGAGCTGCCGGTCGACGTATCGGTAGGAGTGCCACAAGAGGAAGCCGCTCGCGAGATCGCCGTCGAGGAAGCTCCCGCCGAGGAATTGGTCGAGGCGCCCACCGCAGAACCCGAGAAGATCTCGTTGCCCGAGGAAGTGCCCCTCCCCGAGGTCTCTCCGGTCTCGGAGGAACCCGCTCCGTCGGAGGTCCTCCCCGAGGAAGCTCCCGCCGAGGAATTGGTCGAGGCGCCCACCGCAGAACCCGAGAAGATCTCGTTGCCCGAGGAAGTGCCCCTCCCCGAGGTCTCTCCGGTCTCGGAGGAACCCGCTCCGTCGGAGGTCCTCCCCGAGGAAGCTCCCGCCGAGGAATTGGTCGAGGCGCCCACCGCAGAACCCGAGAAGATCTCGTTGCCCGAGGAAGTGCCCCTC
Source organism: Actinomycetota bacterium (assembly GCA_015711955.1). Classification (GTDB taxonomy): domain Bacteria; phylum Actinomycetota; class Geothermincolia; order Geothermincolales; family RBG-13-55-18; genus JACVJK01. The sequence continues at coordinate 16,033 of JACVJK010000048.1, forward strand.
CCCGAGGTCTCTCCGGTCTCAGAGGAACCCGCTCCGTCGGAGGTCCTCCCCGAGGAAGCTCCCGCCGAGGCGAGGGCAGAGGCGTTCACCGCAAGAGAGGTGGCCGAACTTTTGCAGGCAGGAAAGTGGAAAGAGATCGTGAAGGCAGGATCGGCTGTCATCCCTGCCTTGGTGGAGCTACTTAAAGACGGCTCCCTGAAGAAGAAAGCCTCCGTGATCCTTACCAAAATGGGGGAGGAAGCAGTGGAGGGCCTGCTTTTGGCCTTGGACAAAGGAGTGGACAGGTCCCTGGTCGAACCCGTTTTGCAGTATCTGGGATGGCGGTCGGTGGAGGACGAGGCGATGGCCGAGGCCCTGGTGGAGCAGGGCAAATGGGAAGAGGCTGCGAAAATGGGATCTCCGGCGGTGAGGCCTTTGCTCGTTAGGCTGGAGAAGGGGGGCGCTGAGGAAAGGGAAAGGGCCGCTTATTTGCTCGGGATAATCGGGTCCTCCAGGTCTTCTGCTCTCCTACGACGCATACTCGAGGAAGACCCCGAGCCGTCAGTGCGGAAGCGAGCCGCCTGGTCTCTGGGAAAGCTCCGGGATGACGAGTCCCTGCGGGCGCTGATCGAGGCGCTGGAGGACGAGAGCGACCAAGTGCGCAGGGCTGCCGCTCAGGCACTGGAAAAGAGGGGCTGGGTCCCCAAGGAGCCGAAAGACAGGGCCCTATTCCTTTTGGCCACCCACCAGTGGGGATCTCTGTTAGCCATGGGCAAGGAGGCTGTGGAAGTGGTCAGGAAGATGGCGGGCGACAGGGATCCGGTGGTGAGGGAGAACTTGTCTTGGATAGCGCGAAGACTTGGGGATATCCGGGATTGAGCTCGGCTTCATAAGGATGGCAGAGGGAGAAGTTGGGGGATCATGGAAGTAAAGGAAGCCATCAGGACCAGAAGGAGCATTAGGAAGTTTCTGGAAAAACCAGTGGACGATGAGAGGGTCAGGGAGGTGCTGGACGCAGGGCGGTGGGCTCCCTCCGGCCTCAACAACCAGCCATGGAGGTTGGTGGTGGTAAGGGACCGAAGCAAAGCCGAGGAACTTGCCGCGTGTACCAAGTACTCGTCCATAGTGAGAGGGGCTCCGGTGCTGATATGCGTCTTCCTGAACCACTCGGAGTCTTACGACAGGGACAAGGATCTCATGGCCATAGGGGCTCTGGTGCAGAACATGCTTCTTGCGGCCCATTCACTGGGCTTGGGGACCGTTTGGTTGGGGGAGATCCTAAGGGCGAAGGAAAAGGTCAGGGAGATCCTCCACGTGCCGCCCGGTCACGAGCTGACGGCGGTGGTGGCAATGGGTTGGCCGGCTGAGATAAAGGGAGAGGGGACCAGGAAGGCCCTGGAGGAGATAATC